>JAAYOX010000319.1 GCA_012520135.1 Clostridia bacterium | reverse complement strand
TATTTCCTTCAGATCAATTACTTTAGGCAGCATCTTTTCCATAAAAGCATCGTATCCCTTTTCAATCACCAGATCGTAATCTTCATCCTCCATAACTTTCTTTTCTACAACTTGCCAAAGAGAGTTTTCAGGCAGCTCCCGGCCAGGCATTTGGGTTTTAGAAAGCCACAGCATTGCCAGCCCTACGTTGCTTTTTCCTCCTCCAAGTGCCCTGTTAAGGCAGTCAACCGGAGTAATTTTATTGATTTCATTAATATAACCCAAAGAAACATCAAGGTTCACATCGGGATTATTGGCAAATTCAGCCATGGTTACTCCCATATGAGCTGCCGGGGTGGCAATGCCCATGTAACAGGTTGTAGGCCGGTCATTTTCCAGGGCTATAGTCTTTTTCACTTTCTCCAGCCGTTCCAGGTAAAGCTTGCTTGGTGTCATCTTACATCCACTCCTTTGCGATGGTAACCGCCGCTTGTGCATCCATACCGAACTTGTCGGCACCGGCGTAATCCACTACGCTTTGATCCAAAGAACCTCCACCAATCATGATTTTTACCTTGTCCCTCAAACCCGCCTCAGCAATGGCTTCCACCGTCTCCTTCATGGCATCATAACAAGTGGTCAATAGACAGGAAAGCCCCACTACCTTGGCATCGGGGTTGGCTTTTAGAGCCTCCACAAAGGCCTCGGGCTTCACATCTACGCCCAAGTCTACCACTTCAAAGTTGGCCGCATTTAGTAGAGCCACCACCAAATCCTTACCGATGTCATGGATGTCTCCCTTGACGGTTCCCATAACCACCTTGCCAACCTTTTCCGCCTTTTCCTCTCCCAAGAGTGGGGTTACCATTTCATTAACTTGTTTAAAAATTGAGCCTGCCATCATCAGGTCCGAAACAAAATACTCTCCGGAGGAAAACTTATCTCCTACCTCCACCATTCCCTCCTGGCATTCCTTGAAAATTGCCAGGGGATCAACACCTTCATCCAGCTGCTTTCTGACTTCCGCCAACAAGTTTTCATCTTCCAGCCTGGCCAGCATCTGAGCTATAGCTCCCATCCACATTTCCTCCTTTGCAAAATTTTTATTATACAACCGGACATGTGCCGGCTACTGCCCTCTGTACATTCATATACCTGTACATACAAGTCTATATATATTTTATTCTTAATATTTTGTACTGTCAACCTTTCACAATTGTATGCCATTAGAAAAATCACCCAGTTTTATGATAATTATAAAATTTTCTTAGTTTTTGTTATTTGATGCATTAGAGCACAAAATGTCATTACATAAAAATACAATCAGCGATTTAGTCCCTACCAGGGCAGATCGCTGATTGCCTTGTTCATGGTTCTACAAGCTGAGAATTATTTTTTGTTCACAAAGCCTTCCTTGGCCGCCGTAGTATACTTCCTGCAAAACTTGTCTCTGCCCAGGAGCAACTCCGTTGCATACAGGATCTCCAATAGCTCCCGATCACAGGGATTGACAATGGCACTGTCCATTCCCGCCGCCACTGCCAAGGCTAGGAATGTTTTATTAATTAGACTTCGCTTCGGCAAACCAAAAGAGATATTACTGAGACCGCCTATGATATGGGTCTCTGGATATTCCTGCCGGATCAGTTTTATACAGTCAAAAATTATGTTCCCGGCATTCTGATTCGTTGCTACCGTCAGGATCAAAGGATCAATGTAGACTTTGTCATCCCTTATGCCTGCCTGCCTGGTAGCAGCCATAATCCGCTCCAGAACTTCCATTCTCTCATCAACAGATTTAGGCATACCTGACTTGGATTCATCAAGACACAGGGCAATGACCGGGCAATCTCTTTCCTTGATTATAGGTATAAATTCCTCCAGCTTTTTAGGATCTCCATTAATGGAATTAATCATAGGCGTAGATTTCACGGCCTTTAAAGCTTCCTTAATTGCTGACGGGGTGGAGCTATCGATGCAAATAGGTGTATCTACCACAGACTGTACCACATCTATCAACCACAGCAGATCCTCTGTCTCCCGCTCAGGGTCCGTTCCCGCATTGACGTCCAAGTAGTCTGCCCCGGCCTCGGTCTGGGATTTTGCCAGGCCTTTGATATAATCGGCATCCCTATTTAGGACTGCCTCTTTAACTAGACTCCTGGTTCCATTAATTAATTCTCCGACGAATAACATAGATTACCTCCACTCATTTGCTGCCTCAAACATGGCAACCATATTTTCAAATTTAGCATTGGCCGGTGCATCGCAGCCGGAGGAAATAAACAATCCTTTGGGACCGATGTCATCAATCAAACTCTTGACATAGTCCTTGACCTGCTCCGGAGTACCGTTAGCCAATAGCTGAGGAGGCACGTCTCCCATAAAAGCGGCATGGTCTCCCAAAATTTTGCGGGCTCTTCTCAAATCAGTCATACCGTCGGTGTTAATGATAAAGCTCTTCGCCGGGAGCTCTTTAAATCTTTCAATATCCCTGTCCCAATTCTGGTCCAAATGGAAAGTAGGAACGATGCCGTTTTCCAGGCAAGCCTTACCCATTTCATACATGGCCGGCCAGACCAGTTCATCCCAAATTTTAGGGGCCACCATGGCACTGGCTCCACGCCAGCCACCAATCCAAGTACCCATACCGTTAGCCCTTTTAATC
>JAAYOX010000318.1 GCA_012520135.1 Clostridia bacterium | reverse complement strand
TCATAATATAGCTCCTTTACCACTGCAGTTAACCTACTAAACAACTTTTTTGTAACCCTCTTTGGCAGGTTTCAAGTAGTTTAACTAAAATCTGTTTTGGAGGGACATCAGCGCATGCTTCCAATTGATTTCCAGCTTCAACTAAAAGCTGTTCTGCGGTAGACAGACAACGATTTTGCTTGATCAGGCTGAATGCAGCCCCAAGAGAAACGCCAAAGGATCGGAGTGCTTTTTCCTGAGCTATATCTCCATTAGTGGCCAATACCCCAAAGGCACTGCAAGTACCTAATAAGGTGGATTGTTTTCTGAGTAGAGCAATATATCTGCTAACGTCAGAAAGAGAAGATTGGTTGTCCTCTACTTCTCTTACCCCCGCATCATGGGCATCGCAAATAACCTCTGCCATTTCCGGCAGCCATTCCAAGGCTTTGCCGCTGCATAAATAGCTGAAAAACTTAGCGTAAAAATAGTCCCCTATTAATACAGGCAAGCCGGGCCGCTGATCGTATTTGCCGTAATGGATGCCGGTGGCAATGTGAATTAGCTGGACAACGGTTGCCATGGTAATTACTTGGGGCTTATTATAACCAAACATCCGGGCCGATATAATGAGTGCAGCCGGATGAACGTATTTGTCCCACCAATTGAGTTCCAATTTGGTGAAATCAGCCACTGGTCCGGCTTTTAGGATCATTTCTTTATTGATGTTTTGTTCAACTTGATCCAGTTCATCTTTAATAGGCAACAATATTTCCGGAAAAATAGCTTCTTCCAATGGGTCGCGCTCCTTCCTGACCTAAACAACAATATTTACCTTATTCTAGTCCTGCAGTAAAAATCCTTCAAAAAGGTTGAGTAATAATAAAAGCCTTACAATACTTTTTGGTACTGCAAGGCTAACACTAAAGCTTATTTTTGGACTTGGATAAAATAAATATCCCTCCTAAAAATTTACCGCTTGTCGGTGAGAGGGCATCATGGCTCCGCGTTCCACTTCCTTGGCATCAACATGCTGGGCATTAAACTGCTCTGTTAGAAATTTACATGCATCCCAAGGATTTACCCGGTCACCGCAAGTAAATACATCTACAGCAGCGTATCCCAATTCCGGCCATGTATGGATAGCCAAATGGGATTCTGAGATAACTACTACACCGCTAATACCCTGGGGGCTAAACTTATGGAATACGAACTCACGCACCTCAGCACCGGCTTCCAAAGCAGCATTTACCATAATTTCCTCGACCTTTTTCAAATCATTTAAAATGTCAAAATCACATCCATAAATTTCAGCCAATACATGACGGCCCAATGCGTTCAATTATCATTCCTCCTTCTCATTTCAATCAAATTCAATTTTAAACACTGTGACTGGGTTTGTCAACAAAATTCTACCTCTAATTACTTAACTCCCAAAGTTGGGAAACGGGTATGTTAATGCCAGGCATAACAAGGGATAGACCCCAAAAATCATGGCTGTGGCTGCAGCTACAATACCGGAATCGTTCCAGACCAGGGCAGTGAAACTGCCTGCCAAAATGGCCAAAAAAGCCTCATATATCGAGCGGTCCTGATAATAAAGCCTTTGCAAGAAGCCGATTGGCCTGTAAAACAGTATTCCGATGACCAGCAGTGCCAGCAAAAATACCCGGCTCCAAGGTGTATACCGGATTAGTTTCAAATTCATCTGTACTTTCCTGACCATAATATCAACCAGTTCCCGGAGCCCTTCCTGCTGAACCAGTTGTACCGTTCTGCCAATGTGGGAGGGGTTGCCTTTATTCAGGCTGACCCCGGCCATCATGACCATTACTAAAAAGAGTAGCATCAGAGGCAAGACATATAACCAGTTGTCTTTCAGGAACCCTTTGTGCCAGCGCCACAGCCAATAGCCGGCAGCAGCAAGGAGACTGATAGTGCCTCCCAGATTAGCTCCAAATACAGCTGCAAACATCAACCAGATAAGGCTGCCAAAATATAGTACCGCAAGAATTGATAAAGCGGATGTTTTCCGTTGTTGGAAAAGCACCCCAAAACCCATAAAAGAGGAACCAATCAGAACTCCCATATATTCATTACCGATGCCATAGAATCTCGCTCCGGCGATGGGATCATAACCTAAAACAGATTGTTTCATGAAAAATGATCCGCCAATTAAATCCAGCGTAATCAGGACAGCGGTGATTGTACTCAAAATAATAAAAGGCCTGATAGGATTTCGGTTGGCAAACCTGTAACTGATTACTGTAAGAATCATTGCCAACAGCATAGATAATATAACATATGCGGTAAAACCAAGATTAGCAAATACACCCACCAGAAGAAGCGAGCCGGGATAAGCTACCAATAGCCCCAACCAGAATTGATAAAAAGGGATCAGTTTCTTTAAAGTAAAAAAAAGAGGTATAGCCAATAAAATGGTTGCGATCTGGAGACCGATGTAGGGTTTAATGATGGAGGGGCGCACTTGGTAAGTAAACACCATCCTCTCATTGATGTCCTTTAGGTAAGTCAAAGGGTCTCCGGTTGACTTTACACCGGTTGCCGGTTGTCCTGTCATGGCAGGACTTGGCTCTATATTTAGAAATGATAAAATGGTAGCCGTTAAATCCGTATTGGTAATTAAACCTGGCCTGCGGGTGGTATTACTATACAATAAGCCTGATTCCAGGTTATTGTTAGCCATTATAATAGGTACTAAAAAGTTTTTTTGTTTTTGTTGAGCCGGCGACGGTGTAGTGGATGCAAGAATAACCAGGGTATTTTCTAAATCAACTGCTTCCAGCAGCCGTCGATAAAAATCCTCCATCTCTTTAATAATGATTTCTCTTTCTTCTTGCACTATTTGTTCCAATCCATATTGCTGCCTGGCCTCTAACCTGTATAAGTCGCCAAAATCCACCACGATGAAGTCGGTAGAAGCTAAAGCTGCTACTGTCAATGAAAATAGCTTTTCATAATCTGTTTTCCAGGGTAACAGGCTCTGGGATGAACGAAGCATTTCCTCCCCCACATTACCTGAAGATACCACTCCGTTTTGATTGCCGGCAATCAAAACGCCCGGACGGTGAGGTCCTCTAGGAGTATCTGAATTGCCAAAGACAGCGATAGACAGGCCTGCCTCATTGATTTTGCTGCCTAAAGAACCCGGTAGAGGTGGAGATGCAGCGTTGTTCCGGTTAGCTCGCATTATTTGTGGCCAATTAAGAATGACTATGTCAGTATCATCAGGAACCAGTCCCGTATAACGCCGGAATACGGTGCAGGCCAATTCTCCATCTGCCGGCTCTTCGGAGTGTAAGGCCAGTACGGTGTCATTACCCCCGTGGGCAGGCTGCCCGGCACTGATGGTAGCCTGGGTATGGGGAGAAGTTCGACTGGAAGTACCGGTGTTGGTATTCATCAAGCCAATGGTTTTGGAGCGGATTATATTTTGTAAATAAATACCATGGGACTGCAAATCTTCTATGGTCAAGTAATCCGCAAGTAACAGAATCACCTGTTTTTCCTGTTGGGCCTGAGCAATTGGTATGGACAAAAAAACAAAAAAGCTTAAACAACAAATTATTGTTTTCAGCAAATGCCCGGTTTTTGACAAGACTAACCCTCCAAAGCTGAAAAAGGTGTTCCAAGCACTTTATAATAAACAGTTTCCGTTTCCTCAATCATTTTTTCTGCCGAGAAATATTCTTCGGCCCTGGCATAGCCATTGTTCCCTAAAGACACCCGTAAATTATCATCATTAAGTAACCGTAGAATAGCATGAGCTAAAGCAGCTACATCAAATGAAGGTACTAATAAACCTGTTACTTCATGGACTACTACTTCAGGGAGAGCGCCGGCGTCAAAAGCTACTACCGGTTTAGCCTGAGCCATGGCCTCCAAAGTGACTATCGACAATCCTTCGCTACGAGATGGGACTACTACCACATCCAAAGACCGGATTAAATCCAGAGGATTAGGCACGTGTCCCCAAAACTTTACCTTGCCTGTCAAACCAAGCTTTTGACTTATCCTTGTTAGTTTTTCTTGATTGGGGCCATCACCGATAATCCAGGTTTTAGCTTTAGGTTTGGCTGCGAGAATTAATGGAATAGCCTCCAGGAATAAGTCTACCCCTTTTTCCGGCACTAAACGCCCCACCATGCCAATCAAAGGCCCTGATGTGTTTCCTGACTGTTTTTCTAACGAAGCTGCTTGGGCGAATATACTTCTCTCCAGCCCGTTGTAGATGACCCGGATTTTTTGGTCTTCAATGCCTTCATGTGCTATCAGTTGTTGTTTCAGGGCTTGAGAAACCGTAATTACATAATCGGTTTTCCTGTTCAGGAGCCGGTTGCCTGCGGTAAAAATCTTCTTCTTCCAAGGTGCATAAGGACGGTCGTAGACCAAATTATGATAGGTACAGACTACCGGTGTGTGTGCCATTGTGGCAGCTATCCTGCCCACTAAAGCGGCCTGTACACCATGGCAGTGAAGAAGCCTGATTTTGTTTTGACGGAGGTACCGGCCTAGTTGCATAATCTGATGTGCTTTATCTAAAGGATTAAGACTCTCTTTTAAATACACGGGAAAATACTTAATCGGCCTATGGGGCACTTCCCCGGTTAAATCTTCTGACCCTAGCAAATGAATGATAAACCGCTCATCAAGTCCAATTAATAATTGCAGTATATGTTTTTTCATCCCTCCGGTCATCGGCCTGGCCAGCAAGGCAACAGGGATCAGCT
>JAAYOX010000035.1 GCA_012520135.1 Clostridia bacterium | reverse complement strand
GGTAGGCTGCTCCCCCAATGAAGGGCTACAGGGCAGCCGATCGATACTTTCACCTCGCGCTATAGCTTTAGACCTTTCGATGGGAGTCATTTCATCTAAATAGAATTCAGATCGTTTCATATAAAAAGCCTCCTTGAACATTGTACTACCCAGAACAAATAAACTGAAATTGAATATTTTTATCAACATTTCAGTCGTAATAAAATTTACTTTTGTATTGCCACACAAAAAAACAGCCCCTTTTGGGACTGCTCCGACTGCCTGCGAGAAGCTAATCGGTGTTAATCATAGGGCTAAATTGGAGCCAAAATCAAAAGAGCGAAGGAGCCTGAGGGATAATGCCGACGGTATGAGCGCCCGCAGGGTGCGATTTCGGAGGCATCCGAGGTGACTGAGCTCATCCCCAAACCGGGCTCCTCTGAAGCCCGCGATTAACATCGATTAGCTGATGTAGTTTACAAACAATGAGAGCATCCCCATATAGGGCTGCCCTTGGTCACTACCAAAGCTTATTCTTTTATTTCTGAAGCCAAGGCTAACTCTATATTACTGATAAAGGATTGTAGCTGTAATTGGCCGGACCTTCCCCCCGTCAGTTCATCCAGGCATTTATTCACTGCAGGATGAAATAATTGACCTGCTTGTCTCGCCTCTTCTCCCCTGGCAATAGCCTGCCTCAGAATCTCCTGTTCTCCAATGCGAAGTTCGAGAGGGATAGGGTTTAGGACTAATGACCCACCTTTTGCAGGTATAGTACCGGAGTACCTGCCGCTGAGCTTCACCTGTTCCCTTAGAAAGACAAAGCCATCGCAAACATCTCCACCATTGCCCAATACCTTTACGCCATGGTCTTGAAGCCATTTAACTGTAGCCGCCAAATTGAGCATATCCTTGGGGGCGGTAGCAATTAAAGAAACCGGAAGAGATGCCAGTGCCGCCAGGTCATGGCTAACCCGCTCCGGGTTGATAAGATCAATACCTCCCATGCCTGCCGTGACCACCAGGGGAACACCCAATTTAGCCGCCACGGCCATGGCGCCGGAGGCAGTTAAAGCACCGCTTAAGCCTGTTTGACAGGCTTCCTCCAGAGAATTGCCGTCTATTCGCTTAAATTCCGCTCCCCTGTCCCTGACGGAAAGGTAAGACACAATATTGCCGGTGCGAATCTCCCCTTGTTCCACCCAAACCAGCCCGTCAAAATCACCGGGAAACTGTTGCAATAATTCTTCATTGCTGATAGTAGTCAATCCATGGGTAAGAAGGGCCGTTTCGGCTAAAAATTGAATATTGTTCCTCATCATCGGCGACCTCCATATCCATTATGAAATCTACAATTAATATCAATACGGTCCTGCAACCGGAAGGACTTCTCCAGAACCCAGTCCTGTATGGCCTGTACTAATATTTTAACATTTGCGCTTGAGGAGAAGTTACGAGAAGTTTTAAGCTAAAAAGGTTGCCGTAGACGCCAACCTCTCTAAAGTTATAGTTGATACAATTGCTGGCTAGCCAAAAAAGGTACTGATGAATTTGGTAATAACGTCTGCTCCCCCGACAAAGGTACCGATACTGCTGCCTAAGTTGGCCAAGGCTACCACCAGTAGAATATGGGTCACTTTATTACGCCAGAATCCTTTGAAGGACTGGAGATCATCATGCAAATCCTCAAAATCCTTGACACTGGGTTTTCTGACCATAGCTTCGGTAAGACCGGCAAACCACCCGGCTGCCAGTACCGGCGTCAAAGAACTAATCGGAGCAACCGCAAAAGCAGTTATGATGGACAAGGGATGAGCCAATGCCAGTATAGCCCCTAAAGCACTCAAAGAGCCGTTCCACAGAATCCAACTTACCATCTGGTTAACTCCTACCGACTTGTCCACAGATAAAGTTAAAGCAATGATCGCCAGGATCAGTACAGGGATACTCCAGCCAATAATTTTGGCGGTTTTCGATGGAGGAGGAACCGCTGACAACTGCTTCAAATCATGGTCCTCATTGATTACCTGAATAATACCGGGCACATGTCCTGCTCCCAGCACCGCTAACACCTTATCACCGGGCGCAGTCTTGATTTTTTGCGCTAAATACCGGTCCCTTTCATCAATAATGGCTGACTTGAATTCGGGAAAAGACACGGATAATTCCTCTAAAGCGGCACTGAGCATATCCTGGGTTTTCAGTTTTTCCAACTCTTCTTCACTTATATCTTCATCAATAAAAATGCTCATAATCAGTTGGAAAAACAATTTCATTTTGCCCCATAAGCCAATTCCCCGCCACAGCCTCATCATGGTTACCTGAATATCCCGGTCCACCAGGCAAAGGGTAGCCCCCGTCTCCCGGGCCGATTCAATCCCTTGCAGCATTTCCTGTCCCGGCTGCAAACCAAACTGCTTGCCCAGTTTCCTTTGATAGGAAGACAGGATTAGGTTGATTAGTAGAATTAAAGCCTTACCTTCCTTAATCACTTTAACAATATCCGTATTTTTCCACCGGTCAGGATTGGTTACATTTTCATACCGGGCTTGGCATAATTCCACACAGACTGTGTCCGGTTTTTCTTCTTCAATCAGGGTTTTGACTTCCTCAGCACTTTTTCTGGAAACATGGGCCGTCCCCAAAAGGATTATTTCCCTGCCATCCATCCGGATCCGGTGTACATTCTCACTGGTCAATAGATCACATCCCACTAATAAGTCATAATCCTATAAACACCCTTAATAATACCACAGTTATAACCCAAGAGGGAAGGGTCAGCACAAGTGCTCCCACTCTCAAAATAGTCATGTAGATCGGGGATGTTGTACAAACTAAGTAATGGAAAGTTCAACCTAGATAAGATAAAATTAAGGAGGAGTTCCAGTGTCATTTTTCAAAATCGAAGAAAACAATACCGATGTAAAGACTGAAGTATTAGCCGGGATTACTACTTTCATGACTATGGCTTATATTATCTTTGTTAATCCAACCATCCTCAGCGATTCCGGCATGCCCTGGGGAGCGGTATTTACCGCTACTTGTCTTTCAGCTGCTTTCGCTACTTTTTTGATGGGCTTTCTGGCCAACTATCCCTTTGCTTTGGCACCGGGAATGGGGCTTAACGCCTATTTCTCTTACACGGTAGTCCAGCAAATGGGATTATCCTGGCAGGCCGCCCTGGCAGCGGTATTCATTTCGGGTATCATCTTCATTGTATTGACTTTAAGTAAAGTTCGGGAAGCCATTGTCAACGCCATTCCCATGTCTTTGAAACTGGCGGTCAGTGCCGGTATTGGTCTCTTCATCGCGTTGATTGGATTTTCCAATGCAGGCATTATTGAAGCTAACCCCAACACCATGGTGGCTCTGGGGGACTTTTCCGAGCCCGGTACAGTTTTGGCGGCCTTAGGGTTGATCATTACCGGTTTCTTGGTTGTTCGCAGGGTAAAAGGCTCCCTGCTTTGGGGCATTGCTATCACCACTGTATTAGGTATTCCCCTTGGGGTAACAAATCTGGAGAACTTCGGTATCTTCAGTGCCCCTCCCAGTCTGGCAGCAACTTTTGGGGCCTTTACCATTGGTTTCAAAGAGGTATTCGATTATGGGATTATTCCCATTATCTTCGCTTTCACCTTTGTGGACCTTTTTGACACCATCGGCACTCTGGTGGGGGTATCCAGCAAAGCAGGTATGCTGGACCAGGACGGCAAGCTCCCCAGAGCGGAAAAAGCCCTGTTGGCAGACTCTTTAGGTACTGTTTTTGGCTCGATAGTAGGCACCAGTACGGTAACCACCTTCGTGGAAAGTGCTTCCGGTGTAGCCGAAGGAGGCCGGACCGGATTGACGGCTATTGTGGCCGGTACTTTGTTCCTGGTAGCCCTCTTTTTCTCCCCTCTGATTGGTGTCGTTCCGGCGGAGGCCACGGCACCGGTCTTAATCATCGTCGGTGTCTTCATGATTGAGCCGGTAATGAAGATCAACTTTTCCGATTACCTGGAAGCGATTCCGGCCTTTCTAGCCATTGTAATGATGCCGTTTGCTTACAGTATCGCCGAAGGGATCGTCTTTGGAGTGCTGGCCTATACACTGCTTCACTTTTTAACAGGCAGGTTTAACAAAATCAGCGCCACTATGTGGATCCTGTCCATCTTATTCTTAATCCGGTTTTTCGTATAGCTTCAACCGGTTACGGGTTGTCCCCGTAACCGGCCCTTTAACCATAATTTTTTCACAAAGGAGGTTGATGTATAGTGCACGCACAGACACTGGCTTGGTCTTTAGGGAAACAAAAAGCTCCGTTAGTATTGAAAAATGCAAAGCTGGTAAATGTGTTGTCCGGGGAGATTTACACTACTGATATTGCCGTAGCCGGTGAGAGCATTATTGGCTTGGGGGAATATGCCGGTGAACAGGAAATCGATGTGGAAGGTCGCTATGTTTACCCCGGCTTAATCGATGGGCACTTTCACCTGGAAAGCAGTATGGTCAGTCCGGCAGAATTTGCGGCGGCTGTTCTACCTCGCGGTACCACTACTGTTATTGCCGATCCCCACGAGATCGCCAATGTATGGGGAACTGATGGCATTGATTACTTTATGGCTGCTACGGAAGGGCTTCCTTTAAAAGTGTTTTTTACTCTGCCCTCCTGTGTTCCCGCTACGGATCTGGAGGATGCAGGTGCAAAGCTGGAAGCTGAAGATTTGCGCCCCTATCTGAAACACCCCAGAGTACTGGGCTTGGGAGAGCTAATGAATGTGCCGGGTGTCCTGATGGGAGATGAAAATGTCTGGGCGAAAATCGAGGCTATCCGGCAGGCGGGCAAATTAATTGACGGTCATGCTCCCGGTTTCTCGGGGAAAGAGCTGAATGCTTACAGGCTGGCCGGAGTGACTTCTGATCACGAATGTATCAGTCAGGAGGAAGCCAGGGAGCGTCTCCGCCTGGGCATACAGCTGATGCTTCGAGAAGGCTCTGCCACCAAAAATTTGTTGGATCTGTTGCCGGCAGTTAACAGCTTCAACGCAATCAATTGTTCCTTGGTGACTGATGACCGGCACCCGGAAGATCTGCTCCATGAAGGACATCTGGATCACCTGCTGCGGCTATTGGTTGCCAATAAAATTGATCCTATTACTGCCCTGCAAATGGCCACTATTAATACGGCCCGGTATTTCAGGTTGCATAACTATGGCGCCATTGCGCCCGGTTTTCAGGCCGACCTGGTTGTGGCTGACGATTTACATAGTTTTAAGCCATATGCTGTTTTCAGCAGCGGCAAAATGGTAGCTTCCGCAGGAAAGCTGCTGTCGCCAATTTCTAATCAGAAAAGGTATCAACTACCCCGAAAGTTCCAAATGCAGCCGCTAACGCCGGAACAGTTGAAAATTCAGGCAGGC
>JAAYOX010000034.1 GCA_012520135.1 Clostridia bacterium | reverse complement strand
GGGAAGGTTTGATTAAGGCACTTGATTTGGCCGCCAAGTATGATCGTAAGCTGGTGGTGGAGGAGAATGTAGTAGGACGGGAAATCGAGTTAAGTGTTCTCGGCAACGATGAACCACAAGTTTCAGTTCCCGGAGAAATTGTTCCCTGCAACGAATTTTATGATTATGAAGCCAAATATTTGGCGGATGATTCGGAATTGATTATTCCCGCTGACCTGCCGGAGAGGATTGTAGCTGAGTTACAGCGGCTGGCCGGGGAAGTATTTAAGGCCGTTGATTGTGCCGGTATGGCCCGGGTGGATTTTTTTGTAGGGCGGGATAACGAACAAATATGGATCAATGAAATTAACACTATTCCCGGTTTTACCCGCATCAGCATGTATCCCAAACTATGGGAAGCTTCAGGTTTGACCTACAGTAAATTGTTAGACCGGCTGATTGAACTGGCCTTGGAACGTCATAGGGAAAACAGCCAAAAGCTCTATGCTTATGATGAGGGAGCGGTATAACGGCGGAAAAGAAACTTGAAAAAAGCAAGTTCCTCTGGGAGATTATCAGGGTGAACTTGCTTTTTTGTTTGGGCCTAGGAGCTTCGCCGTAGCGAAGCAAATATTGTCAGCCTTATGCGATCTAGTGAAAATGATATTTTGTCGACAGTCTGTACTCCAATAGGAGTTTTGTTTGTGGTAAGATATTACCATATGAGCAACAATTAAGGAGGAAACCTCTTGGAACTGATAGAGAAACTGAACCCAAGCCAACAGGAAGCAGTCAAAACCACGGAAGGACCTTTACTGGTTTTGGCAGGAGCCGGCAGTGGGAAAACCAGGGTTTTAACCTACCGGATTGCATATTTGCTGGAACAAAAAGGCGTTGAGCCTGAGCGGATCCTGGCTATTACTTTTACTAATAAAGCGGCTACGGAAATGAAGGAACGTCTTACCCAACTGGTGGGGCCGGAAGTGCGGCGCCTGTGGGTCAGCACTTTTCATGCCGCTTGTGTTCGCATATTAAGAAAAGAAATCGGGGCTTTGAATTACCGGTCCAATTTTGTCATTTATGATACTGCCGATCAATTAACTTTGATTAAGAATGTCCTGGCTGAGTTGAACCTGGATGACAAGAAATTTCCTCCCAGGAGTATTTTGAATGTGATCAGCAGTGCCAAAAACAAGCTCTGGTCTGCTGACCGGCTGCAAGATATGGCAGAAAACTATTTCGAAACAAAGGCAGCGGAAGTCTATGAATATTATCAAGCAAGGTTAAGAGAATTAAATGCCTTGGATTTTGACGATTTGCTAATGATCACCGTCAACTTATTTCGCCAGTTTCCCCAAATTCTCCATTACTACCAGCATAAATTCCAATATATTTTGGTGGATGAATACCAGGACACCAACAATGCCCAGTACATGCTGGTGAAGCTATTGGCAGAAGAACACCGGAATCTTTGTGTAGTAGGGGATCCGGATCAGTCAATTTACGGCTGGCGGGGGGCTAATATCCAGAATATCATGGATTTTGAAGAGGACTATCCCGATGCTAAAGTGGTTAAACTGGAACAAAACTATCGTTCCACTCAGGTGATTCTGGAAGCGGCCAATGCGGTGATTGCCAATAACACCGGCAGAAAGCCCAAGAATTTATGGACCGATAACCCCCGGGGGTCTTTGATCACCAGTTTTGAAGGTGAGGATGAACACCATGAAGCTCATTTTGTAGCAGGGGAGATCTACCGGCAGCATCAGGAAAAAGGACGCCCTTATGGGGATTTTGCCGTTCTCTACCGGACTAATGCCCAGTCCCGGGTACTGGAGGAAACATTTATAAAAAATGGTATCCCCTATGAGATTTACGGCGGCATCAAATTTTACGAGCGGAAAGAGATTAAAGATATTATGGCTTACCTAAGGGTCCTGTCCAACCCTGCAGATGCTTTGAGCTTAGCCAGGATCATCAATGTTCCCAAACGAGGTATTGGGGAAGTGGCCTGGCTAAGGCTGGAGGATTATGCAAATCATCAGGGAATGACTGTTTTCCAAGCTTTGACTCATGCACAGGGGATTCCCGGTTTGGCTGCCCGCTCCGCCAACGCTATTAATAAATTTGCGCAAATGATGGACAGTTTTGCCGCCAAAGTGGACAAGATACCGGTAACGGAGTTGACGGAAAGTATCATTAAAGAAACAGGTTACCTGGAGGAATTGAGGAAGGAAAATACCCCCGAGGCCCAGGCCCGGGTGGAAAACTTGCAGGAGTTTTTATCCGTCACTCATGATTATGATAAATACAGTGAAGAAAAAACATTAAACGGTTTCCTGGCCCAGATTTCTTTGGTTACCGATTTAGACAGTTTTGCCGAGGAAGCAGACCGGGTAGTATTAATGACATTGCATACAGCCAAAGGGCTGGAGTTTCCGGTGGTATTTTTGACAGGACTTGAGGACGGCATCTTTCCCCATAGCCGGTCTCTGCTGGAGGAACAGGAGATTGAGGAAGAGCGCCGGATCTGTTACGTAGGTATGACGAGAGCCCGGGAGGAACTGTTTATCAGTCGTGCCTGGCAGCGGACCCAGTATGGCAACACTGTTTATAATCCTCCTTCCCGGTTTTTGGCGGAAATCCCCGAGGAACTTGTAACAGAAGTGAAGGGCAGAAGCCGGGAACCAATGTTAAAACCCCGGCCGGTGGCTAAATCGGAGCCTAAAAGTTCAGGAGGTACTTTCGAACTGGGCAATAAAGTTAACCATCCCAAATGGGGTGTGGGGGTAGTGGTGAAAGTGGAAGGTAAAGGAGAAGATCAACAGCTGACTGTAGCTTTTCCCGACCAAGGGCTTAAGGTTTTGTTAGCTAAATATGCTCCTTTAACTTTAGTAACCAAGTAGAAAGGAAGGTGGCCGGATGTTAACTACTGAGGAAGCTCGCTTACAAATAGAAGAGTTGAGAAAACAATTGGAAGACCATAATTATCATTATTACGTCCTCGACAAACCTTTGATTTCCGACAGGGAATACGACCGGCTGATGGAGCGTTTGATCCGGCTGGAAACAGAGTATCCGCAGTTTTTGACCCCTGCTTCTCCCAGCCAACGAGTGGGCGGGGAACCCTTGAAAGGATTTGCCACGGTACAGCATTACCGGCCCCTGTTAAGTTTGGCCAATGCCTTTAATCAAGGGGATTTTATTGATTTCAACCGGCGGGTTACTTCTGTTTTAGGCAAATCTGCAGAGTACGTCATCGAACCGAAGATCGACGGCCTTTCCATCGCTTTGACTTATGAAAACGGTGTTTTAACTACCGGGGCTACCCGGGGAGACGGTGTGGTAGGGGAGAATATTACCCAGAACCTGAAGACCATCAAATCGATTCCTTTAAGGCTTAGGCGCTCCTTACCTTTGCTGGTCATTAGAGGAGAGGCTTATATGCCTAAAGATGCATTTAACCGGCTAAATCAAGAAAGAGAAGAACGAGGGGAAGAGCTTTTTGCCAATCCTCGCAACGCGGCAGCCGGGTCTTTAAGGCAGTTGGATCCCCGTATTGCAGCTTCCCGTTCCCTTAATGCCTATTTCTACGAAATAATATATCTGGAAGGGGAAACAGTAGGTACTCATTGGGAGGCCCTGGAGTTGCTGGCTGAATTGGGATTGCCTGTAAACAGGGAGAAAGAGTTAGTATCCAACATTGAGGATGGATATGCTTATTGCCAGGAGTGGAATGAAAAAAGGGCTTCATTGCCTTACGAAATCGACGGTATGGTAGTCAAAGTCAACAATTTAGAGGACCAAAACCGTTTGGGAGCTACTGCAAAAAGTCCCCGGTGGGCAATTGCTTATAAATTCCCGGCAGAACAGGCTACTACTGTTTTGGAAGATATTATCGTTAGGGTAGGCCGGACGGGAGTGGTGACGCCGACGGCAATCCTAAAACCGGTTCGGTTGGCCGGGACCACGGTCAGTAAGGCAACTTTACATAATGAAGATATGATTCGGGAAAAAGATATTCACATTG
>JAAYOX010000317.1 GCA_012520135.1 Clostridia bacterium | reverse complement strand
TCCTATTCCCTCCTGCTCCAAGGCATTGGCTGCCTTATTAGCCTCCCGGTAAAGGTCGGCATAGCTGAGTTTTTTTACATGGCCATCATCACCCTCCCAAATCAATGCTGTTTTGGAACTGTCTCTTCTTTTATCGACAGTATTTAAGGATAAATTGGTTTTGCCGCCTATAAACCATTTGGTCCAAGCAATCCCTTCGGTAGTGTCCATCACTTGCCGGTAAGGATGATACCATTTAATATCCAAGTCCTTCAGCAAGGCATCCCAGTACCATTCCAAATCATCCACTGATTTCCGGTAAAGCTCCTGGTAGCCATTTATGTGGTGCCGCTTCATGAAATCATAGAGCCTGGTACGGCTGAAAAGAGCATCCTCCGGTTTCCACACCACTTTATTCATACTTATTCCCCCTTGTACCCTTATATGTTCCCAATATTCAGAACCATTACCGGGCCTGACTTTTCATTTTGGGAACGCCCCGCATATGCAAATCTTGATCCGGCAAGTCATGGGGTTCGTGAATCACCGGCCCGCAGCGAATCACATTGGAGCGGAGTTGGCGGCCTACTATTCTTTCTATCTCAAATCCCGTTTCGCAGAGACCCCAACGATCGATCCCCGTGTCAACACCCATTTCTTCGAACATGAGCACCAAATCTTCCGTACAGGTATTACCGGCATAGCCCAAATGATATAACTCAGCACCTGTATTAGGCTGCCCGCCGATAGCGCCCATGGAACTGTCAAAATAAATCATACCCTTCATCAAAGCCACTAAATTATTGGCAACACCCACACCCCTGGTATCATGAAAGTGGACAATGATCTCATCGGGGGTAAAACCTTCTGCCAGCATGTATTCATAAAACTCATCTACCTGGAGAGGATTAGCCATTCCGGTAGTATCCCCAAAGCCAATATACTTAGCTCCCAGGTCCTTCCACCATTTACCCAACTGGGCTACCTGCTCCAAGGGTACATCACCCATAATGGGACAACCGAAAGCCGTCAGCACCCATCCCAATATCTCATGACCGGAATCCAAAGACATCTTAGCCAGTTTTTCCAACAGGGCCATGTTTTCTTTATGATTCATGTTGACATTGGATAAGTTATGGGCCTCACTGGCGGAAATAACCATGGCGATTTCGTGAACTCCAAAACCCTGCTCCTTAGCGGCAATGGCCCTCTGCATCCCCCTTTCCGTGGTTACAATAGCCCGGAAATCGACCCCCGGTAACCGATCAACTTGCTGTAATACTTCTTCTGCATCAGCAAATTGAGGAAGATATTTTGGATGAGCAAAGCTTGTCACTTCAACTTTTTTAAATCCCAAAGCCTGAAACTTGTTGATCATCCTGACTTTATCTTCGGTAGGAATGATCTTTCCTTCGTTTTGCAGTCCGTCCCGGGCCCAGCATTCACCCATGATTACTTTTTCAGGCAATTTCTTTTTATCTAACTTAAACCGATCGGCCATTAACAATCCTCCTCCAATTAAGTTCAAAACTACCTTCCGACGTAAACCGGCTTCCGTTTTTCGTTAAAAGCCCTTAATCCCTCGTCCCGGTCTTCAGTAGTCAAACAGACATTGTAACATTCTGCCTCCAGGGTCAGCCCGCTAACCAGATCCAGTTCCACCCCGAAGTTGATGGAACGTTTAGCCTGCTGGAGAGCAATGGGAGCATTTTGAGTGATTTCTCCCAAAACTGCTCTGGCTTTAGGGATTAATTCCTGATGAGGGACCACATGGTTTACGATCCCCCATTCCGCAGCCTCCCGAGCTGTTAAACGCCTTGCGCTGAAAATCAATTCCTTAGCCCTTTGCTTGCCGATAGCTCGAGGCAGGTGCTGGGTGCCACCTCCGGCGGGAATAATCCCCAAGCCCACCTCAGTCAAGGCAAAAACTGCCTGTTCCGAAGCGATGATAAAATCACAGCCTAAAGCAAATTCAAATCCGCCTCCCATGGCATAACCGTTGACAGCAGCAATAATTGGCTTGGGAAACAAGGACACTGCCGTAAACATTTTGACAAACAGGGCTCGCTGTTTTTTCATTTGTTCTCTGGTCATGTTTTTCCGTTCCCGCAGGTCTGCACCGGCGCAAAAAGCTTT
>JAAYOX010000316.1 GCA_012520135.1 Clostridia bacterium | reverse complement strand
GGGCCCTATTCCGAATTCGGTGACCTGCTCACCCTACGCCTGGCCCAATTCACCGGTGCCGGCTATGATATACCCAACATCCGGGGGAGAGGCCGTACTGTTTGTACCAACCATGCTTGGGGCTCCGCTTTCCGCGCCTATGGTTCTCCCCAATCTTTCCTGGCTTCCGAAATTGCCATGGATGAATTGGCGGAAAAGCTGGGCATGGATCCCTTTGAACTCCGTTATCAGAATATCTATCGTCCCGGAGCTACCACCCCTACGGGACAGGAGCCGGATGTTTACTGCCTGGAGGCAATGTTCGATAAGCTGCGTCCCCATTGGGAGGAAGCCAAAAAGCGTTGTCAAGAGCTTTCTACCGATAAGGTAAAACGAGGCGTAGGCCTGTCCCTGGGTATTTACGGTTGTGGTCTGGACGGTCCCGACAGCTCGGAAGCATATGTGGAACTGACTAAAGAAGGAGTAACGCTATACTCCTCTTGGGAAGATCACGGACAGGGAGCCGATATCGGTGCTCTAACTCATGCCCATGAGACTTTAAGGCCCTTGGGTCTTAGACCTGAACAAATCAAATTAGTGATGAACGATATGGCACTTACCCCCAACAGCGGTCCGGCCGGCGGCAGCCGTTCCACCGTGATGACCGGTAACGCCATTAAAATCGGTTGTGAAATGCTCTTAAATGCCATGCGTAAAGAAGATGGCACTTACCGGACCTACGAGGAAATGGTGGCCGAAGATATTCCGCTACGCTACAACGGCAAATGGGTGGCTTCCATGTGTACTCCTTGCGATCCTGAGACCGGCCAGGGAGCTCCGTTCCCTGTGTATATGTATGAATTATTCATGCCGGAAGTGGAAGTGGACATGGAAACAGGTAAAGCACGAGTGGTCAAGTTTACCACTGTGGTTGACGTGGGCAATATCACCAACAAGACCGTGGTGGACGGCCAGATTTACGGCGGCCTGGCCCAAGGTATCGGATTGGCCTTAACCGAGGACTTTGAAGACTTGAAAAAGCATACCAATCTTCTGTCCTGTGGCTTACCTTATATTGTAGATATTCCTGATGATATCGAGATTATCTACAATGTTACTCCCCGCCCTCATGGTCCCTTCGGTTCTGCCGGCGTGGGAGAAGCACCCCTGACCGCACCTCATCCGGCCATCTTAAACGCCATCTATAATGCTTGTGGTGTACGGATCTATAAAGTACCGGCTTTACCGGAAGTAATCAAAGCAGGTCTGGAAGAACTGGCCAATAAATAGTTTTGTTCGAGTTTCAATTAGCAGCAACTCAAATGAACGGACAAGTATAGGCATCAAGTGGGCGCAACAGCCCACTTGATGCTGATTTTCTCCTGTAGGGAAAACGGGCGGAAAGGGGAGGTCATATGGATCAAAAAACCATGCGGGAGTTGGAAGCAAAATGTATTCAGGAAAGCCCACCGGGTTGTACAGCAGCCTGTCCCGTTCACGTTGATGCCCGGGCCTTGATCGCGGCAGTGCAGAAAGAGGATTTTGAAGCAGGCATTAAGATCTTGAAAAGGGCTGTTCCTTTTCCGGGGATTATCAGCAGGATTTGCGATGAGCCTTGCCAAGCACAATGTAAAAGGGGAGAAGTAGGTGATCCCATTGCCATTAACGCTTTGGAAAGAGCTTGTCTTGAGTACGGCACTGTTTTAGAGAGCAAGTTGCCTCCAATAATCAAGAAAGACAAAAAAGTGGCGGTCGTTGGCGGTGGATTAAGCGGGCTGACAGTTGCTTTGGAATTAGCAATAAAAGGGTATAAGGTAGTAATTTATGAAAAGGAAGGATATTTAGGGGGAAGCATCCGGGACATTCCTGCGGAAAAGCTGCCTTCAGAGTTAATTGAGGCTGACCTGGCTCAGATTGGGCAAAACCCTCTAATCGAAGTGAATTTCCAGACCCGGGTGGGCTGCGACGGTTCCCCTTCTTTGGCTGACCTAATCCAAGAGTTCGATGCTGTTTACCTGGGTACCGGAGCAGGAGACGAGTCTTCTTTGGACCTGGCAAGGGACGGTCAGGGAGGATTGATCCTGGATCCACTTACATTTCAAACAAGCCGGCCCAAGGTATTTGCCGGAGGTACCCTGGTCTTGGGTGTGGCCGACAAAAGTCCTATCACTTCTATTTCTCATGGTAAAAG
>JAAYOX010000315.1 GCA_012520135.1 Clostridia bacterium | reverse complement strand
CGTTCCCGGTCCAGGACTAAAGGACGATCATCCCGCCAGTGGACAAAATTATACAGTTCCTCTCCCCGTTTTCCAAACCTGTTCCGGAACCATTCCAGGGGATACCTGCTCAACTGGGCAATGGTTTCAATCCCGTACTTACCTAGCCTCTCTGCCGTTTTAGGCCCGATCCCGGGAATAAGCCTTACGGAATGATTACCAAGCACACGAGGTGCCTCTTCCGGCCATAGAGCTTTCAGGCCGTCGGGCTTAGCCATATTGCTGCTGATTTTAGCCAGCAGTTTATTGCTGCTGACCCCAATCGAAACAGCCAAGCCCAGTTCTTCTCTGACTGCTTGCCTGATCCCTTGCCCACATTTGATTCCTGCCCCTTTATTTACCTCAAGATAGGCTTCATCAATGGATACAGCCTCAATTAGAGGAGTAAACCGTTGATAGATCTTGAATACCTGCCGGGACATTTCCTGATACCGTTTCATATTAACCGGCAAAAAAATGCCATGGGGACAGAGTTTTTTCGCCATAAACATGGGCATTGCCGACCTGACTCCAAAAGCCCTTGCCTCATAGGAACAGGTGGATACTACTCCCCTCTGGTCCGGATTCCCGCCTACAATTACCGGTTTGCCCTTAAGCTCGGGGTGGTCCAGCTGTTCCACGGCAGCAAAGAAAGCATCCAAGTCACATAACAGGATATCGCCCCGTTTCATACTCTCCTCACCAGCTTATAATATATCCCTGTTTCCTTCCTTTATCTCCGGGCTTGGTCCCCACCTGCAGTTTTTTCGTTGTACATTGCTTATTGCTCAAGCCGCTTGGCGATCTCCTCCAGGAATTCTACCGTATTGACCACGGTCTTGCTATCCGTTTCCGCCAGGAGAGCCAGGTCCTTAGTCATTACCCCTTCTTGGATAGTCTGAATTGAGGCCCTTTCCAAAGCACCGGCAAAATCAACCAAAGACTGAATCCCGTCTAATTCTCCCCGCTTCCGCAGTGCTCCCGTCCAGGCAAAGATGGTAGCCATGGAGTTGGTGGAAGTTTCCTCGCCTTTCAAATGGCGGTAGTAGTGCCTGGTAACGGTACCGTGGGCCGCTTCGTATTCAAAATGGCCTTCCGGGGAAACCAGTACCGAAGTCATCATGGCCAGGCTGCCAAAAGCGGTCGCCACCATATCCGACATCACGTCACCGTCATAGTTTTTGCAGGCCCAGATAAAACCTCCCTCAGAACGCATCACCCTGGCTACCGCGTCGTCGATTAAGGTATAGAAGTATTCCAAACCGGCAGCTTCAAATTCCGCCGCAAATTCCTCTTCATAGACTTCCTGGAAAATATCCTTGAAGGTATGGTCGTAAATTTTGGAGATAGTATCCTTGGTACTAAACCATAGGTCCTGTTTGGTGGTTAAAGCATAGCGGAAACAAGCCCTGGCAAAACTCTTGATGGAACGGTCCAGGTTATGCATCCCCAGGACAACGCCCGGCCCCTCAAACTCATGAATTACCTGGCAATTTGCACCCCCTTGCTCAGGGGTAAAGATCAATTCAGCTTTCCCTGCTCCCTCTACCCGGTACTCTACGTCTTTGTAGATATCCCCATAAGCATGACGGGCAATGGTAATCGGTTTCTGCCAATTTTTCACCAGGGGCTTAATATTATTCACCAAAATGGGAGCACGAAATACAGTCCCGTCCAGCATAGCTCTGATGGTGCCGTTAGGGCTTTTCCACATTTGCTTCAGGTTATATTCCTCAACCCGCTGGGCGTTGGGGGTGATGGTAGCACATTTCACAGCTACCCCCAGTCTCTTGGTGGCCAGTGCAGCGTCAACAGTCACCTGATCATTGGTAGCATCCCTGTTTTCCAAACCTAAATCATAGTATTCAGTCTTTAACTCTATGTATGGCGCAATCAGAATCTCCTTGATTTTCTGCCAGATAATCCTGGTCATTTCATCCCCGTCCATCTCTACCAGGGGAGTTGTCATCTGAATCTTTTCCCGCATGTTTCGATCTCCTTTCCCTCATTCAACCTTAATCTTTACTTTCCTTAGTGTAGCATAAAAAACCGGACAACCAAAGGCTCATGTCTAGACACGGCAAACTTTTACTTTGGCTATCCTCTTTTCCTCCACTTCCTCCACTTTGAACATCAAACCTGCAAACTCTACTGCCGGCCGGTCCGACAGCCCGGGAATCCGGCCCAACTGGCCAATGATAAAACCGCTTAAGGTGTCGTATTCCATGATAGGCAGTTCCACCTCAAAATAAGCGGCAATCGTATCCAGTTCGGTACTACCCATAATGATAAAGGTATTATCATCTATTTTGTCAATGTCATTGATGATTTCATCATATTCGTCAAAAATATTGCCCATTATTTCTTCAATCAAATCCTCCATGGTTACAACCCCGTCTGTTCCTCCATACTCATCAATAACCACGGCTAAATGAGTCTTGTTCTGCTGTAGTTCCTTAAACAGTTCGTCCGTCCGTTTGGAAGCAGGTACAAAATAAGGCGACCTGATAATCTTCCTTAAATCAAAATCCCTTTCCTCCTCCACCGTCAGGTGCCGGATCAAATCCTTGGCATGGAGCACCCCTACAATCTGATCAATACTGTCTTCATAAACGGGAATCCGGGAAAATTTCTTCTCATTAATCAAGGAAACTACCTCTTTCAATCCCGCCTCCACGGGAAGGGCCGCCACCTCCATCCGGTGAGTCATTACTTCTTCGACAGTTTTATTGTTGAACTCAAATATATTGTTGATCATTTCTTTTTCGGTTGGATGAATAGTCCCCTCCTCACCGCCTACGTTGACCATCATCCGGATTTCTTCTTCCGTTACTTTGCTGTCCTCTTCCCGGGGATCAACCCCCAGGATCCTTACCAGAAAATTGGTAGATACGGTCAATAGTTTTACGGCGGGAGCAGTCACAACAGATAAAGTATTAAGAGGCCTGACTGCCAACATGGAGATGGGCTCCGCTTTAGCTAAAGCCAGCCTTTTAGGCACCAATTCCCCCAGTACCAAAGTTACATAAGCCAAGATCAAGGTTACCAGAATGACGGCAAGATTCCTCAGCCATGCATCCGGGCCGGTAATTCCGATTGACTTCATCAACCAAACTAAATCGTCGGCAAAATTCTCCGCCGCAAAGGCACTGGCCAAGAAGCCGGCTAAGGTAATGCCGATCTGAATGGTTGCCAGGAACTTGTTTGGCTGGGCCAACAAATTCTCAATCAACTGTGCTTTTTTATTACCCTTGTCCGCCAGCATTCTGATCTTGTTCTGGTTAACGGAAATCAAGGCAATTTCCGAAGCGGCGAAAAAAGCATTAAGTAAAATGAGTACAACCAATAACAGGATCTCCAACAGTACCTCGTCCTTTACATTAATCAATGCCATTAATAGAATATCCAATCAAAGTAAGAGATACCCGGGGGCAAGCCATCTACTCCACCGGAGCCGTTTCCTTTAACTCCTCGGCATTAACTCCCGTACGATAAGCAGCCCTGCAAACCACATGGGAACCGACAGGAGCAGTCAGAAAAACGAAAAAAATCCCCAACAGCAAACGAATGCTCACATGTCCGTCTGCCAACAGGAAATACAAAAAAGCCCCTAATAACGCAAACAGTACTCCCAAGGCCGTGCTTTTAGATGCCGCATGAGAACGGGTATAAATATCCGGAAAACGGATGGCACCTATGGCGCTAATAAAGCTGACAATTGCCCCGAGCACAATCAGAATCGCTGCCAGAAGCTCACCTGCTGCTGTCATCATCTACCAACACTCCCCTTTCAATAAACTTGGCAAAGGCAACAGTGCCGACAAATGATAAAATACCGAACAGCAATATCACT
>JAAYOX010000314.1 GCA_012520135.1 Clostridia bacterium | reverse complement strand
GGGCTGAATTGGAGCCAAAATCAAAAGAGCGAAGGAGCCTGAGGGATAATGCCGACGGCATGAGCACCCGCAGGGTGCGATTTCGGAGGCATCCGAGGCGACTGAGCTCATCCCCAAACAGGGCTTCGTCTTTCGCCCACGATTAACACCGATTAGGGAAATGTAATTTGACAATAAGCAAAATCCCCGCTGTTACGGGGACTAAATGCTGTCTTTATGAAAAAAGCGGCGTAGACAAATACCTTTCCCCTGTATCCGGAAGAACCACCAGAATCCGCTTGCCGGCATTTTCAGGTCTTTGGGCCACTTGTAAGGCCGCATAGGCTGCTGCTCCGGAGGAAATTCCCACCAGCAGTCCTTCCTGTCGAGCCAACTGCCTGGCAGTCTCAAAAGCGTCTTCATCAGACACCTGGATAATCTCATCAACCACCTTTAGATCCAATACTTCAGGCACAAAACCGGCACCAATTCCCTGAATCTTATGAGGGCTCGCCTGCCCACCGGACAGCACCGGAGAAGACTTGGGTTCTACTGCTATTACTTGTAAATGAGGGAGCTTTTCTTTTAATACCTGACCAATACCGGTGATTGTTCCACCGGTACCTACTCCCCCAACCAGTACATCTACTTGCCCGTCGGTATCCTCCCAAATCTCCTGGGCGGTAGTGCGGCGGTGGATTTCCGGGTTGGCAGGATTGGCAAATTGCTGGGGCAGGAAAGAATTGTCGTATTCCTTCAGCAACTCTTCCGCTTTTTTAATCGCACCGGTCATCCCTTCCTTACCGGGGGTAAGCACCAGTTCCGCCCCGAAAGCTTTCAGGAGATTCCTCCGCTCTACACTCATGGTATCCGGCATGGTAATAATCAGCTTATAGCCTTTGGCCGCTGCCACCAAGGCCAAACCGATTCCCGTATTACCACTGGTAGGCTCAATAATAATCGTATCTTTGTTCAGCAATCCCTGTTGTTCCGCCGCTTCGATCATGTTCAATGCGATCCGGTCTTTAACGCTTCCTCCCGGGTTGAAATACTCCACTTTAGCTACCACTTCTGCCTGGGTGCCATTAATCCGATTTAGTCTGACTAAAGGAGTCCTGCCGATAGCTTCGGCAATATGGTTTAAGATTTTGCCCATTTTAATTCCTCCAATTCATATCAATTTACTTGGTTTTAATCGTATTTTAGCATCCCATCGCTCACCCGTCAACAGGACTATTGTACCATTTTTAGGTTTTTATAATAAAAATCCGGCAGTTTATTGACTGCCGAATTCTCGTCGAAGTGTTTTCAATAACGCTCTGGGGCCGGTGAAGGCGTTAAAGAATCCTAAAATATAAAACAAGGTAATCAAACGGTAACTTAAATCCCCCGTTGCTAATGCGCGAGTAGCACTATGCATAAAACCTCCGGTGGGATTCTTTTCCCCTTCCAACTGCCCTACGGCTAATAACAACTTTCGAAACCAAGAAAATTGCCCTAACCAGAGATTGATGTTAAATAGCCACATGCCAAAACGATTATCCAATAAAAATTTCTTCAAAGGCCGGTGATAATGTTTCCTAAAGTCAGAAGCTTGAGAACCATGGTAAAAGAGTGTATGGGCAACTAACTGAGAGCTAAAAAATGAAGCAAAATAGCCATCCTTAAGTACACGCCCATAACCGGTTAAATCCCCAATGGCAACCCAGCCATCTCCATAGAATTTTGTGGAGGAACCGGTAAACACCTGAGCCGGGCAAATGGTTCTACAGCGTAAATAATTGCTGGCGGAGGGCAAGTCCAGATATTTTTTGATCGCCTCAGCACTAAACAGTAAATCAATAT
>JAAYOX010000313.1 GCA_012520135.1 Clostridia bacterium | reverse complement strand
GAAATCTTTCGATCTGCTCGATTTCCCAGGAATCGGCCATATTAGCGGGGTTGCGCGGTTTGTCTGACGGTGTACGGATTGTTATGTTGCTGTCTACGCTGTTGCGGTATACATCGGCAATTTTCACGGTAGCAACCATTGGTACCGTTTCTTCAAGAGCAGTATGTAAACCGGCATTAGTCAAGTCATCTTGAATATTATTGAAATAATCCCTTTGAGCGTTCATTTGTCCTGCGATAGTACGCATTTGTTCTAACTTCTGCTCATAAGGGTATTTCTGCTGTTGTAAGCCAATACATGTCATGCCCAACCCAATGGTAATGGCCAGGATGAGCACTGCAAGGCCCACAAATTTCAAAGTCAGCCCTTTTCTCCGTTCCCTCATCAAGCTCCCCCCATAATCGTAAAGATTATTAGGAATCTTCGCTGACTCTAACATTTATCCTGCTACAGTAAATAGAAAAAGATGAATGTACTGCCAAATACTTGCCGGCGGGATATGGTGAGTAATTAGATACCGGCAGGTGATGATGTTTCTATTAAATTGGATTACTGCCGTTCACAATTCATCCTTTTTGATTTATAATGATAAAATCTGGGTGTTTCAATGACCGTATTGGAGGCAAATTAAAATATGATGATTATAGAGTTGCTTAAAGCTGTTTTTCTAGGAGTAGTGGAAGGGATTACCGAATGGCTACCCATTAGCAGTACCGGCCATATGATTTTGGTAGAGGAGTTTATCCAGCTAAATGCTTCGCCGGCTTTTAAGGAAATGTTTTTTGTAGTTATCCAGTTAGGTGCGATCATGGCGGTAGTTCTTCTCTATTGGCGTAAACTAAACCCTTTTTCTGCCGGTAAAACCAGGTGGGAAAAACGGGAAACAATGGAGATTTGGTATAAAGTGATTATTGGTGTTATTCCCGCCGCTGTCATGGGATTATTGTTTGACGACTGGTTAAATGAACATTTATACAATTACCAGACAGTAGCTATGATGTTGATCATATATGGCGTTCTTTTTATCATTGTGGAAAATTATAATAAAAACCGGTTGAGCAGGGTAAATTCCTTTAATGACCTGACCTATACAACGGCTTTTTTAATAGGGGTCTTTCAGGTATTATCGTTAATTCCGGGTACATCCCGGTCAGGTGCAACAATTTTAGGAGGGATCCTACTAGGTGCCTCCCGTCATATCGCTGCCGAGTATTCTTTTTTTCTGTCAATTCCCGTTATGTTTGGGGCGAGTGCCGTAAAACTGGTTAAGTTTGGCTTTGAGTTTTCCGGGATGGAACTAACCATTCTATTAACCGGTATGATTGTAGCTTTCGTGGTTTCCGTTATCGCCATCAAATTTTTATTGGGATACATTAAACGTAATGATTTCAAAGCTTTCGGCTGGTACCGCATTGTTTTAGGTTTACTGGTCTTGGGCTACTTTGTTTTCTTGGGATAATTAAGTAGGCGAATTGGCGATTACAAAAAACTGTTGACGAGGCGAGCAATTTTGTCTATGATTATAGCAAGGTTATAAGTTATAAAGGGTAGTATGGTTAGGACGGTAGGAATAATCGACGGTTATGTCTTAGAAGGAGCAGTGTGCGCCTTTTTATCATGCGCATGGCGGCTTTTGCTGTAAATTTTTAACCGTGTGATTAAGACTCCCTACGGGAGTCTTTTTGTTTTATAACTAGTAATGGGGAGGAAAAGGAGAAATGAAGAACAGTAGGACGGTAGGTTTACGAATGAAGTTGGTGGTAGTGTTGGCAGGTTTGTTGTTGGTGGCAGGTATGACGGTAGGATGTTCCTCATCCGGCGGTCAGGGTAGCGATGTTGTGGAACTTAAGCTTGCCCACTTTTTCCCTGCGGTGCACCCGGCGGAAACAGAGCTAATTCAGCCCTGGGCAGCGGCAGTGGAGGAAGCCACCGGCGGGCGAGTGAAAATTACCAGTTACCCCGGCGAGACTTTGGCCAAAGCCAACGATATTTATGCCGGGGTAGTAGACGGTATTGCCGACATTGGATTATCTTGTTTTGCTTACACGAGAGGCCGTTTTCCCGTACTGGAGGCCTTTGAATTACCGGGTATTGTTTATGAAAACTCCAAGGTAGCCAGTAAAGTGGCTTGGGAAGGTATCCAGGCGCTTAATCCTAAAGAGGTGCAGGATACAAAGCTCCTGATGGTTTTTGCTACCGGTTCCGGGGATTTATTTACCAAGACACCTGTCAGAACCATGGAAGATTTGCAAGGAATGTTGATTAGGGGTACCGGACTCAGTGCCAAAACTCTCCAAGCTTTAGGTGCGGTACCGGAGGCCATGGCCCAGTCGGAAGCTTATGAAGCCTTGCAAAAAGGGGTTGTCCAGGGCAATTTGGGACCGATGGAAATCCTGAAGGGCTGGAAGAACGCTGAAGTAACAGATTACATTACCAAGACTCCGTTTATGTATAATACTCTGTTTTTCATCACTATAAATTTGGATAAATGGAACTCTCTGCCGGCGGATGTACAAGAAGCATTTCTGGCTGTTAATGAAGAGTTCTTTGAGAATACTGCCATGGGGTTATGGGATTGGCAAAACCAGGAAGCACTGGATTATGCCGTTGGAGAAATGGGCATGGAAGTAATTGAATTGTCCCAGGAGGAGACTGACCGTTGGATCCGGCAGGTTGAACCGATACAGCAAGAGTACCTTACCGGTACCCAGGATAAGGGGCTGCCGGGGCAAGAGGCTTTAGACTTGGTAAAGGAACTGGCCGATAAATATAATCAGCAGTACTAATTTTGGTGAGGTGGGATCAAGATGAAGCAGGTATCAGATAAAACAATGAACTTTCAGGCCTCTATGAGCTGGCCTGCTGTTTTTGAGGCCGGTGGGTTTCGGACCTTTGTAGTGGGTATCAGTCGGGTATTGGATCGTATCGCCGGCTTTGCAATCGTCATCAGCATGTTATTGGTGGTTGCTAATATATTTACCAGGCTGGTTTTTAACAAGCCTATCTTGGGGACCATGGAATACGTAAGTTTTTTGGCCGTAGTGGCAATTGCCTTTTCTTTAGCTATGTGTGCCGTCAGAAACGGGCATATTGCCGTGGATCTGGTGATGGATCGATTACCGTCTAATTTAAGAGGGTTTATTGACGGTCTGGTGCTGTTGGTAACTGTGATATTTTTGGGAGTCTGTAGTTGGGGTTTGTTTCAGTATGGCGCCAGCAGTGCTGCCAGTGGGTTAGTGTCCCCTACCACCCAGACGCCTGTTTACCCGTTTATTTACCTGGTTGCCGTGGGCTTTGCCGTCTTTGCTCTGGTCCAATTGATGAAGTTGATGGATTGTCTAGGAAAAGGCGGCAAGTAAAATGAGTGAGTTTTTTGTAGGCATGATGGGGATTGTGGCTCTGTTCGTGCTGTTAGCATTCCGGATGCCCATTTCCCTGGTTATGGCATTGGTGGGTTTTGTGGGTTTCAGTGTTCTAACCAGTCCCAAGGCAGCACTCAGCATGGTTGCCAATGAGATTTTTGCTAACTTTTCTTCGGCTACTTTGAGCGTTATTATCATGTTTGTTTGGATGGGTTTCTTGGCCTACCATTCCGGTATAGGTGCTAATCTTTATTCTTTTGCCTATAAACTGATGGGACATTTACCGGGAGGATTGGCTATCGCCACTCAAGGCGCCTGCGCTGTTTTCAGCGCAATTTGCGGCTCTAATACGGCTACGGCAGCTACTATAGGAGCTATTGCCTTGCCGGAAATGAGAAAATATGGATACAATGATTCCGTGGCCACTGCCGGTATTGCCGCCGGTGGTGTCCTTGGAGTACTGTTACCTCCCAGTGTGATTTTGCTTCTCTATGGAGCTGCTACAGAGCAGTCTATCGGTAAACTGTTTATAGCGGGGATTATTCCCGGCATAGTGCTGACGTTGTTGTATATGTTGGTCATTTATATTTTGGCTGTACGGAATCCGGAAATTGCACCACCCGGCTCCAAAGCAGACTGGACTGAAAGACTGGCAGCTTTAAAGGGTGGATTGATAGAAGTTGTTATAGTATTTTGCTTATCTATCGGGGGGCTGTTTGCCGGTTGGTTCACACCCACTGAAGCCGGGGCGGTAGGTGCCGGCGGGGTTTTGGCTGTAACTGTCTTGAGAGGGAAACTCAAATGGAGAGATTTGGAAAGATCACTGGTGGACACTACCAGAACAACAGCCATGATTATGTTGTTAGTGGCCGGGGCTGTAATTTTTGGCCGTTTTATGGCAGTAAGTAGGGTTCCCTTTGAGTTTGCCGGTTGGGCAGGTTCTCTGTCATGGCCGCCCTTCGCCGTCATGATCATTATTTTAATTATCTACTTTATTCTGGGTCTTTTCATTGATGCACTGGCCCTCGTATTGCTCACTATCCCAATCTTCTACCCGGTGGTAGTGAATATGTTGGGTTATGACCCTATTTGGTTTGGAGTTATGATGGTGATGGTAGTTGCCATGGGGGTAATTACACCCCCGGTAGGCATGAATGTTTATGTGATTAAAGGAGTGGCACCGGATATTCCTCTGGAGACCATTTTCAAGGGAATCTGGCCTTTTCTCTTGGCTATTATCGCCTGTATTCTATTGCTTATGTTTTTTCCCTCTCTGGCGACTTTCCTGCCCAGCCTGATGTAATGTTTAGCAACAAAACCGGTGTTAGCGGCGGTAAGCTGTTGATACCGGTTTTTGTTTGTTGACAAACTACATTTAACATTGCTCGGAGAACGGAAACAGCTTGGGACCAATTAGAAATCCGGCCAGTAGGATTCCGGTATCAACCCAAAAATTAGGGGTGCATCAGAACCGTTAGGTGGAAGATAGACAATGGTTCCCGGTTGTCCTGGCTCAAGTACTCCCACCACAGCTGCCCGGCGTGACCCATAAAAACTGTCGTAAGCAGGTGCTCGATAGCTGTTCCCGTCCAATCCCCTGAAGGCACCTTTGAAACTTAGTCCCCGGGGGTTAAGCAGGATTCCCGTTCGCCTTTCCGGGTGAAAAGTCAAGTGGTAAAGGCTTCCGTAATTTCCTCTGTTAATTACGGCTGCACCGGTAAGGGCGTCGTACCCGGTCAGCCAGCTTTCGAAACCTTGTTGATCCTTGCCTAGCTCAATTTTCCTTGGCTCTTCTGAGCTAAGGTAGATATCAACCCACAGATCCGCGTTAGGAAAAGTTCCTCTGGGATGAACGTCTCTGGGCAGCAAAGGCAAGCTGTTCAGGTTATTCCAATAATCATTGGACCCCAGAGCGGCTACGGTAATACTAACAGGTCCACTGCTTGTCAAATCAAAGAGACCGGTTATTGCTTGATTTAATTTCCAACCCGTTTTTGGGCTTTGGTAAAGTAAATATTTTTCTCCCGGCTTCAAAAGGATGGTTCTCGGCTGGTTAGACAGCTGTAAATATTCCAATGCGGCAGTTTGCCCTAAATGCATCACATCACCGGTGGGTCCCATGGCGGTGGCTTTAGTTTGTGTTAAAGTGACAGTTTCGCTTCCTTGGTTTTCCGCTACTACCACCAATTGCTGCACTGCCACAGTGTTGTTAATATGGTGAAACAT
>JAAYOX010000312.1 GCA_012520135.1 Clostridia bacterium | reverse complement strand
GCTTTGGCGGAAGCCATTATTGAGGCCAAAGAAAAGGTGCGGTATTGTTCTGTCTGCGGTGATCTTACAGAACTTGATCCTTGTGCTATATGTCAAAGTAGCAACAGGGACGGTACTATTATTTGCGTAGTTGAGCATCCCCGGGATGTGGTTGCTCTGGAAAAAACCAGGGAATTTAAAGGACTTTATCATGTGCTGCATGGAGTCATCTCTCCTATGGATGGCATCGGTCCTGAACAATTACGCATAAAAGACTTACTGGAGAGAATTCAAAACAGTCAAGTACAGGAAGTAGTGATTGCTACTAACCCCAATGTGGAAGGTGAAGCTACTGCCATGTACCTGGCCAAGTTGCTGGCACCTTTGGGGATTAAAGTTACCCGTATTGCCCACGGATTGCCCGTAGGAGGGGAACTGGAATATGCTGACGAATTGACTTTAACCAGGGCCTTTTTAGGTCGCAGGGAAATGTAAGTGGACAGGGGTTTCTTGTCCACTTTCGTCAATTTAAACATGTGATTTGTTTCTCAATAAAAGTTGTTTCCTTGGAGGCTAAGATGAGACAAGCAATTTTTGTGATCGTGTTTGCCCTATCTTTTGGATATTTTATTGTGCAACTACTGGAGCGAGTCCGTTATATCCGTTTAGGCAGGGCGGAAAACTGTAGCGATCACCCGGTAATCCGTTTAAGATATTTGTTGAAGCAACTATTATGGCACCAAAAAATCCGGGAATATCCTTTAAGCGGGTTGTTTCACTGGCCCGTCATTTGGGGATTTATCGTTTTAACACTCAGTTCATTGGATATGGCCTTATCTTTTCTATTCAATTACCGGCTGCCTGTTTTGGGGAGTACATGGTTTTTGTTAATCAGGGACACTTTTATAGTGCTGGTAATGTTTGGAGTAGTGGGATTTTTGCTGCGGCGACTTTTTTTCAAGCCGGATTGGCTGCATAATTCCCTGAAAGCCTATGGTATCCTGATTATAATACTGGTGATTGTCTTAACTGAGTTAGCTTATTTGATAGGGGAAGCAGTCTTAACTCCTGCCGTGAATATTGAGGCAGCCTGGCTGGTATATCCTCTATCCCGGCAGGTTACTTTGATGGATAAGGACTTGCTGGTGGGTCTGAGGGAGGCAGCTTTTTGGCTTCACTTCTTAACCATGTTTTCCTTTTTTTATATTATCCCTCATTCCAAGCATCTCCACTTGGTCTTTGCCCCTTTTAACATCTATTGGCGATCCTTTCGTCCCACAGGCCGGTTAACCACTCTAGATTTGGATCGGCAAACGGCATGTGGGGTTGATGTGGTAGAGGATTTTACCTGGAAACAGCTCCTTGATGCTTTCAGCTGTGCTATGTGCGGGCGGTGCCACGGTGCCTGCCCATCGGAAAGAAGTTTAGAAAGGCTAAAACCGAAAAAAATCAATGGCCGCTTGCGAACCTACTTGGAAGCGGAAGGTAGACAGTTGTTCCGCTATCGTTCTCTTAAAGGAGATATGGCCGGGGGCGGCTGTCAGGGGAAGAAGGAACAGCTAAAGG
>JAAYOX010000311.1 GCA_012520135.1 Clostridia bacterium | reverse complement strand
GAGAAAATCCGCCAAAAAACCCCCCATGTGGACTTGGTCTTCGGTACCCATAATATTCACCGGTTGCCGGAACTATTGTCCATGGCTCAAGAAGCTGACAGTACTATCATTGAAGTCTGGGATAAGGAACAGGAAATAATCGAGGCCCTGCCGGTGAAACGGGCCGGAGGGGTAAAAAGCTATGTGACCATCACTTATGGCTGTAACAATTTTTGTTCCTATTGTATCGTCCCTTATGTCCGGGGCAGGGAACGGAGTCGGGAGCCCAAAGCGATCTTTGATGAAGTAACGGAACTGGCTCGCAAGGGTTTTAAAGAAGTGATGCTTCTGGGCCAGAACGTTAATTCCTACGGCAAAGACTTGTCGATGGAGGTGGACTTTGCCGATTTGCTCCGCTCCTTGGAACCGGTGGAAGGAGTGGAAAGGATTCGTTACATGACTTCCCATCCCCGGGATTTTACCGACAAGCTTATCGAAACTATAGCTGAGTCCCAGACGGTCTGTGAGCATTTCCATTTACCGATCCAATCGGGAAGTAATCAAATATTAAAGAAGATGAACAGGGGCTATACCCGCGAATACTACCTGGACTTGGTGGCGAAAATCAAAAAGGCCGTTCCTGATGCCACCTTAACTACCGATATTATCGTGGGTTTCCCCGGGGAAACAGAAGAAGATTTTCAGGCAACTTTAGATGTAGTAGCCAAGGCAGAATTTGATACTGCTTTTACTTTTCTCTATTCCCCCCGTTCCGGTACACCGGCGGCTAAATGGACCCAAGTGCCGGAAGAAGAAAAAAAAGAGCGTTTTCAACGGCTGTTAGACCTGCAAAACAAGATCAGCTTGGCAAAGAACCGGCAGCTGTTAGGCAGGAGCGAAGAAGTGCTAGTTGAAGGAACAAGTAAGACTAATATCGAGAGACTGACCGGGCGGACTAGAGGTAACAAAGTAGTGGTTTTTGACGGTGATGAAAGCCTCATCGGGCAATTAGTCAATGTCAAAATTACCGAAGCTCAAACCTGGTCGTTGATCGGCGAATTGAACCCGTTAGGATAACCGGCGGGTTTTCTTTTTGGCTAAACCCATATTATGCTATAATAGAAAGGAGCGTTGTGGGGGAGGGAAAACAGTGGGCTATACACCCATGATACAGCAATATTTGAAAATTAAAGAACAGTACCGGGATGAAATTGTGTTTTTTCGACTGGGAGATTTTTATGAAATGTTTTTCGACGATGCCATTAAGGCATCGGAGATTTTGGAAATAGCCTTAACTGCCCGTGATGGGGGACTGGGAAAAGTACCGATGTGCGGTATTCCCTATCACGCTTATGAAGGATACGTGGCTAAGTTACTGGCCAGGGGCATAAAAGTGGCTATTTGCGAGCAAGTTGAAGATCCAAGCCAGGCCAAAGGGATTGTCAGGCGGGAGGTAATCAGGGTTATTACCCCCGGTACCGTGATGGATGAAAAGGTATTAAAAGACAACAACAATAACTATCTTGTTTCACTTACGGTGGAGAAAGGTAGTTGGGGTTTAGCTTATGTGGATGTGTCCACAGGGGAATTTAAAGTGACCCAGTCTTCTGCCGGGATTAACTCTTTAGGGGAAGAACTGTTTCGCTTGAAACCGACTGAAGCAATTATACCTGTGGAGCTAAAAGAAGAGGGTACTTTACTGGAGTATCTTAAACAAATAGGCTGCTCCTTTAACCTGCGGACATTACCGGCAAAGGCTCAAACTGAAATCCTCTCCGGTTTGGTTGGAGATACAGGTAACCAAATCACCTTGGAACAGCAAATTTATCATTGGCCCCTGGCAGCCATGGCAGCGTATCTAATCGTTGATTTTCTTCAGGAGACCCAGAAGCAAAAACTTAGTCATTTGACCAGAATCGAGGTTTACCGGCCGGACAAATTTATGCTGTTGGATACGGCTACCCGCCGTAATCTGGAGCTGACGGAAAACCTACATACCAGAGGCGTTCGGGGTTCTTTGCTGGGAGTCCTGGATGCCACTATTACGGCCATGGGAGCTCGGAAATTGAAACAGTGGCTCCAAGCCCCGCTAATTGACAAGGAAGCTATTGACGCCCGGCTGGGTGCAGTGGAAGAACTGGTCCGGTCTGCTTCTCTGCGGGAAGGGTTACGCAACGCGATTAAAGGTATTTATGATCTGGAGAGGCTGTTGGGCAGAGTGTCATACGGTACTGCCAATGCCAGGGATTTGATCGCTTTAAAACAGTCAGCACAGCGATTGCCTCTCATCGCTGAAGTGTTGCAGAAGGCCGGTGCGAAGCAGCTAAGTATATACCGCTATAAGCTCGACCTGTTGGAAGACGTATGCTCATTGCTGGAGGAAAGCATTGTTGAAGAACCTCCTGCTGGCATAAGAGACGGCAACATTATCAAGGACGGTTTTCACCGGGAAGTAGACGAACTGCGGCGAGCTTCAAGGTACGGTAAACAATGGATTGCTCAACTGGAAGCCCAGGAAAGAGAGCGAACCGGTATTCGTTCCTTGAAGGTGGGCTTTAATAAAGTCTTTGGCTATTATTTGGAAGTAACCAGGGCCAATTTAAGCCTGGTGCCCTCAGACTACCAGCGGAAGCAGACTTTGGCTAACGCGGAGCGCTTTATTACAGCAGAGTTAAAAGAGAAAGAGACTTTAATTTTAGGGGCGGAAGAAAAGCTAAATAACTTGGAATACCGGCTCTTTCAGGAAATCAGGCAGAAGATTGAAGGAACTGCAGGACGTATACAAATGACGGCTAACACCATAGCCGAATTGGATGTCTTATTGAGTTTCGCCCTGGTTGCCATTAAAAACAATTACTGTAAGCCGGAGCTGAGTCAGAACACGGAGTTGGAGCTATTGGAGGCAAGACACCCGGTGGTAGAGGAGCTAACTGCCGGTGAATTTGTAGCCAACGATTTTTCTTTGGCACCTCCCGGTCATGTCTTAAATATTATCACCGGACCTAATATGGCAGGAAAGTCCACCTATATCAGAACGGCGGCTCTCATAGTCATCATGGCTCAAATAGGGAGTTTTGTTCCCGCCCAAAAGGCCGTCATTGGCATTGTAGATCGGGTCTTCGCCCGGGTGGGAGCCTCCGATGATTTGAGTACCGGTCAAAGTACTTTTATGGTGGAAATGAATGAGGTAGCCAATATCCTCCATAACGCCACCCATCGATCTCTGGTAATACTGGATGAGGTAGGGCGGGGGACCAGTACCTTTGACGGTATTAGTATCGCCTGGGCAGTCAGTGAGTATTTAGTAGATCAGGTCAAATGCCGTACGTTGTTTGCCACTCATTATCATGAACTGATTGCGCTCCAAAGAGAGCGAACGACAGTGCAAAACTTCTGCATGGCCGTAAAAGAAGAGGGCAACCGGATTACCTTTTTGAGGAGGGTAGTTCCCGGAGGAGCAGACAGGAGTTATGGGATTCATGTGGCGGAACTGGCAGGACTGCCCAAGGAAGTGATCAATAAAGCTTATGAAATCTTGGGAACATTGGAGGATGTAAAAGGTAACCCTTCCGACCATCAAGTTGTAATTCCGGCTACACCGTCCAATAATGTGCAGCCTCAATCTTTGGACCCGGTCAAGGCTTTTTTGGACAGGCTGTTGAATATTGATTTAAATCAGGTGACCCCAATTGAATCCTGGCATTTGTTATTTAGCTTGTCGACGGAGGCGGACAGTCTTCGCCAAGCGTTGCAGGGAGGACAGCATGGACAGTAGGATTAGGATTCTGGATGAACGGACGGCTAATCAAATTGCAGCAGGGGAAGTAGTGGAACGGCCCGCCTCGGTGGTTAAAGAGTTGGTGGAGAATGCTATCGATGCCGGCAGTACTCGAGTGGAGGTCAGACTCCAGGAGGGTGGAATAAGAAAGATACAGGTTAAAGACAACGGTATAGGGATGAGCCGGGAAGATTGCCAACGGGCTTTCAGCAGGCATGCCACCAGTAAGATCAACGATGCAGGGGATTTATTTAAAATAAAAACCCTCGGCTTTAGAGGGGAGGCATTGCCCAGTATTGCTGCCGTCAGTATGGTGAAGCTGATTTCCAGACAACCCAATGCCATTGAAGGCACCCGGATTTGTTTGGAAGGAGGTAAGATTACCCAATTTGAGGTGGCAGGGTGCCCCGCCGGAACTGATATTACTGTGGAAAATTTATTTTATAATACTCCTGCCCGCAAAAAATATCTAAGAAAGCCCGGTACTGAAGCAACTCATGCTATTAATACGGTTAGAAGATTGGCGGTTGCTTATCCTGAAATCAGTTTGCAGCTGTGGCATAATGATCAGCAGGTGTTTGCTGCCGGGGGCAGTGGAAAATTGGAAGACGTTCTAATTGATTTGTATGGTTTGGCTTTTGTTGACAATATGGTACCTGTATCTTTTTCCAGCTCTCACATTGATGTAGAAGGCTTTGTAGGGAAGAGTTTTCATCATCGCAGCAGCAGAGAACTCCAGATATTCATCGTTAATGGGCGGTATGTCCGAAGCCCCTTGCTCCAAGCCGCTTTGGAAGAAGCCTATAGAGGCCTGCTGCCCAGCCGGCGTTATCCGGTAGCGGTCATCAAGGTTAATGTACCGGCCGGGGATATTGATGTGAATGTGCATCCTGCCAAACTGGAGGTTAAATTTGCCAAGCCGGAAGAGGTGAGCAGAAACCTTAAGGAGGCAGTGGGGGCAGCCTTGATGAGCGCTAACCATATTCCGGTGTCAACCGGTACTGTAAAAGAAGGGGATGCTCCTCCCAAGAGGATTGAACGGGTCAGGGACGCAGTGGAAGCATATTTGCAGACCCAATGGACGATGGATGTAAAGCCCCAAGCACCGGCATTTATACCCAAGGTGGAACCAAGGATGGAAAAAGCTGATATCCCCCAGCCGGCTGCAGTACCACCGGTTACGGTTGTCCGACCGACAGAAGTTTCTACTAGAATTTTTCCTGATTTAACAGCCATCGGCCAATTACATGATTCATTTATTTTGGCTCAAGGCCAAGATGGCCTATATGTAATAGATCAGCATGGTGCTCATGAACGAATCAATTTCGAAGCATTACAGGATAAAGCTGCAGAAGCGGCAACAGAGTCTCAAGTATTGGCTATTCCGGTTACCTTGGATTTAAATCCCGTTGACCAGGATTTATTGGTTGAAAGGATTGTCCAATTAAGTGAGCTGGGAATAATCATAGAACATTTTGGCAAGAATACCTTTTTAATCAGAGGAGTACCTCCCGGAATAACCGGT
>JAAYOX010000310.1 GCA_012520135.1 Clostridia bacterium | reverse complement strand
GTCGGCGAAATGGTCAAGGAGAAATTGGGTAAACCCTTCTTACACCTGGAAACCGACTACTCTCAATCAGATGTGGAAACCCTGCGGGTTCGGATTAACGCTTTCTTGGAAATGATTCAGGAATAAAGAAAACTCCCGGTGAAACTTTGATAAGTTTCCCGGGAGCTTTTTGATTATCCAAATAATCCCCGCAGGGACAACCAAATGGAGTGGAAGAACACTTTCAGGAAATTGCCCCTGGGTATTTCTGTTTCCGCCACCAGGGGATATCTTTTCTCCCCATTTCGGGTTTCCACTACCAATGTACCGATTTCCTGGCCTTCTTCAACAGGGGCTTCCAGATACTTGGGCAGTTCCGCCCTTAATTCAGGAGTTTCTCCTTTTAAAAGGGTAATAGACAAATCTTCCGGCAATACCGCATTAACTCGGCTACCTTTTCCTTTGTAAACCCGGACATTGCCGTGGCTGTCTCCTTTATCACCCAGCTTTTGAGCTTGATAGTTATTAAACCCGTAAGTCAGGAGGGCGTAAGCATCAGTTTCCCTTTCCTTTTCACTTTGAGCACCCAGAATCACCGCCAATAACCGGTATCCGTCTTTTTGCCCTGTAGCAATCAGGTTATAAATCCCCGTCAGACGCCCGGTTTTTAAACCGTCAATTTCCGGATATCTTAACAGGCCGTTATAGTTTTGCTGCTTGATACCGTTGTAAGTATAATTCAGGGTTGAATGGTATTCCAGCATCTGGGGAAACCGTAGCAAATACTGGCGGGACAAGAGGGCCAGATCAGCAGCGGTGGAATAGTGATTCGGATCCCCTAAGCCGTGGGGATTGACAAAGTTAGTCTTATTCATTCCTAATTCCCTGGCTTTGGTATTCATCCGGTCGACAAAGGCACCTTCCGAGCCCCCCAGGTATTCGGCAATGGCAACGCAGGCATCGTTACCGGAGACAATGGTAATCCCCTTAAGCAATTCATCTACGGGAACGGTAGTATCCACCTCAATAAACATTCTGGATCCGACAGTTCGCCAGGCTTTTTCCGAAATAGGCACTTCTTCGTCCAGCGTAATTTCCCCCGCTTCCAAAGCTTCATTAGCCAGAAACAGGGTCATAATCTTGGTAAGACTGGCCGGCGCCCACTGTTCATTTTCCCCTTTGGCGTAAATAATATCTCCCGTGGCTACATCCATTAAAAGAGCAATCGGGGCTGCCATCTCAGGAACAGGAGGACCTGCCGCCCATGCACCGGGCATCCCGGTAAGCAATGAAAGAGCTATCGTCACAATTAGAATTATGTTAATTGTCTTTCTGAACATTATAAATCACCTTCCCCTGCGGAACAAATGTCTTCTACCAGTCTTGCCAATTCAGGCAGGTTAGAAACATTACCCACCATGCTAATTCCCCTGGGGTCGTTGCAATTAAACCCAATAAAGGGGATACCCGCCCGATTGGCAGCCATACCGTCAATCCAGGCGTCACCGATATAAAACATTCTTGCCACTTGATCTTTGTATTTATCTTTCAGCATCAACAATCCGGTGGGATCCGGTTTTAAAACTTTCGCTTCGTCCCTGGTCATAACCGTATGGATAAAGGTTCCCAACCCAAATCGTTCCAATACCGTATCTGCTACCCGTCTGGAATTATTGGTTAAAATGCTTAGGAGATACCCGTTAGCTTTCAATGACTTCAAAACTGCCTGAGCACCGTCTTCCACAGTGGCCCGCATGGCTCCTGCCAATTCCGCTTCCTCAACTTTTCGCCACAATTCGGCGGCATGACCGGTACTTTGGCTTCCATCGTAATCCTCAGCCAATTTAAGCATTTGAGATACGGACATACGTACCAGTTCCGCCTCCGGCAGCTCTGTCAGCCCACGCCGCACAAGCTCCCCTCTTACCCACTGTCCTAATGTAACAAAATCAATCCGGGAATGAACCAGTGTATCGTCTAAATCAAAGATCAATAGTGCTTTATTGATTACCATCACCTGCTTTCATACTCTAATCGACCTTTTAAATCATCAATAAACTGGCGGGCAGTCCGCCCGGAACGACCGTTATGCCATAAAGCCCATCGAAGGGCTTGTGCCCTTAAGTCACCGGGATCCACATCCATTCCTTCCTGCCGGGCCAACCCCTCCACTATCGCCAGGTATTCCTCCTGATCCGGGGAAGTAAAAGTAATAGTAACGCCAAACCGGTCGGACAACGAGAGTTTCTCTTGTAAAGTATCCTGGGCACGGACTTCATCGTCGCCGGTAAACTCCCGATCGCTGAACCTTTCTTTAATTAAATGCCTGCGATTGGAAGTAGCATAGATCAACACATTACGGGGCCTGGCTTCCAGGCTGCCTTCCAAAACTGCCTTCAAATGCTTGTAGTCCACCTCACCTTCTTCAAAGGATAAATCATCGATGAAAATAATGAAGCGGTGAGGCCTGTGGCGGATTAAGTCCAACAGAACCGGCAGTTTCCCTAAATCCTGCTTGGCCATTTCCACCATCCTCAGCCCTCGTTCTCCGTATTCATGGACCAGGGCTTTAATGGTTGAGGATTTTCCTGTACCCCGTTCCCCGTATAACAACAGGTTATTGGCAGAAAAACCGTTGATAAACTGCTCCGTATTGCTGACCACCTGTTGGCGCTGGGCTTCATAACCAATCAAATTGGACAGCCGAATGGGATCCGGCTCCATAATGGGTTTAAGCAAAGGCCCGCTGTCATTATCCAGGAAGCGGAAGGCATGGCAATAGCTGAAGCTGCCGGTTCCTACAGTTCTGTAATAAAAAATAAGGGGTTCCAGCAGCTTGTCCCAATTGACTCCCGATTGGAAAGACTGTTTAAGCTGTATGGAATAGCCGGGCCCTTCAGGTTCGGGGACATCAAGTTTTTCCCAAGGTAGCATACTCCAGCTATCTAAAGTATCCTCAGCCCCGGTTCCGGCCAAAACTTCCTCCAGTGCTTCAGTGAAAGAAGCTGCATCAAGATTATACAAGGCTTGTAGAGCTAATAAATCTGCTTCTGCAGCTTTCAAGACTATGTTAGGCAGCTCTTTTCCCTCAGATTGCACCACCTGACGGGTGAAATCATTTTCCGCCAATAGAATATTATCCAAAATATAATCCTGCCAGACACTGCCCACCGGTATAAAAGGAGTTTCCATGGAGTGTTCCAGCAGTTTTCCTACTAAATCATGATGAAGCTTGAGGGCATTTTGCCAATTCCCTTCCGGCTCCAGCAGTTCTGCCAATAAGTCTTCAAAAACGGCAAAAATGTTAGCTCGCCGGCCTATCTCTCTAAATAATGTTAGCCTTTTTAAAGCGAAACGTGTTCGCCACAGAACATTGTCAGTAACAAACATGCTATCCCTCCAGACGCTCTCCATAACCATTTATCATTATAGCATTTTTTAAGGAGGGTTAAAAACAAAAACAATCCCGCAAAGCCTGAAAGTAAGGCAGTTGCGGGATTTCAGCAGCATCCGTTAACGGGTTGTAGGCTTGATGCGGCGCCCGATTTCCTCCAGTTCCTTCGTGAAACCGGTTACCGGTTTGCCATTTCTAACACCTTCGGCCACTTTTTTAATTCTGGTAACAGTATCAACATCACTGGTAACCATCACATTTGTCAAACTTTTGTCTATGGATTTAGCTCTGGTTTCTGCATCTTTTTTGAGTGCATCCACCTTGCCGTCCTCAAGGTTCCGATCCAGATCCAGACCAATGTAGCCCATACTGTCGGATATTACTACATAGGCTTTCTTAACCCCCTCGAGCTTGTCGACCTCTTCGGCAATCTTCATGGCCCTTTGATGCATACCGCTACCATCATTTTGGGGAGCGGGCGTTATGGGTGCCGGTCTACGGTCGGGTTCCGGAGGCATCGGCTTTTGCGCCGGAGTGCAAGCAACACTGGCAATGATTAGTGACAAAATAACGGTTAGCATTAGGATCAGTTTTCTAGTCATGGTTGTCACCTCCTTAAGTTTTAGTATGTAAAAAGCCAAAGGATTTATACCGGCACACTAAAATTAACCAACAATTTTGGTAATTCTGACTACAAATAGCTTGTCTTTTTAACCAAAACAGGTTAGAATATAAACGTCGTAAAAAATAATAAGTGAAGGCAGAGTAGGTACTACGCGTAAAGTGCCGGGAGATGGGAAGTTGCTCCCGGACGAAAGGTTAGCCCTGCGATGTAGTCCCGCGTCCGCTGTCACATTGAAGATTAAGAAAGAGTTGCCTCTTTTCTCTTTGGTGTGGCATGACTGCCTACCAAAGGTAAAGGAGGTGTTTTGTTTATGAAGCTGAATATACGGGTCATACCGGTTTTGGCCATGCTGGTAGCGGTCAGTATCATTTTCACCAGGACGATGGCGGTAATGCTTCCAATCGCCGGTGCCATGACTTTGCGACTGAGTTTCGGGGAGATCCCTATTATCCTGGCCGGAATTCTATTTGGTCCTTTAGCCGGTTTCATGGCAGGGATTGCAGCCGACTTGCTGGGGTATATGATCAATACTTTTGGTGGAGCTTACATCCCCGGTCTGACACTTGGTGCCGGACTGACCGGTTTACTTCCGGGCTTACTCTTGAGAAATGTCAACAAGGATCTGACTTTCTGGAGACTGCTGTCCGCAATCGCCTTAACTCAAGTCGTTGTTTCCCTTGGTATGAATACGTTCTGGTTATCTGTTACCTACTCAATACCTATGATAGCCATGCTTCCCGCACGAATGCTGGCTCAGTTGATCATGATTCCGGTCTACACACTGGTCATTCACACTGTGGTGAACCGCTCTTTTGTCCTGAGTTTGAGAGAACGCCAAGCATAGTAAAAAGGCACCCGCAGGTGCCTTTTTTAGTTAAATCCCTTGCCTACTAAAAGATGATATGAACCGAAAATCATCAGTACAACGACCGCACCCACCGCCAACCACAGCAGGCTGGGTCCGCCCACTTCAAAAGCGGTAACAGCTACTAAAATAGCAAAGCAGCCTCCGATCAGGTGACGGATCTTGTGGGGCTTACCCCAATTGGTCACTGAATGAAATACTTCAAAGTAAGAATACGCCAGTGCTAAAATAGCCCCTAAAATCATCAGTGCTGAACCGAACAGCACTTTCCCCACGACACCTTCCCATTGAACCATTTGTTCCGCAGTGACCGCCAAGGTAGGCACATAATCCGCAGAGGAAGTCATCTCATAAGGGACTACAAAATAGCCCAGAACTACCAGAATTCCTCCCATCACCAGCGGAATCACCCTAAACCGAAATCTTTGAAACACCAGTGGCACCATCTAACCCCCCTAGTAATAAAAATATTCTTGGTAATTTTTATTAGATAATGCCACCGGTTATGCTAGAAAAATGATTTAAAAGAGACAACTTATGAATTCTTCCCTGGTGATACCGGCCATATATTCCTCGAACTGCACACTGGCCAAGGTATCCTTAAGGGTCTCCGGATCATGCCTGACACCGACCAACAGCCTTTCCAATTCCTCTACTTCCCGTTTACCGAAGAAATCCCCATGGATCTTACAATTAACTATTTGCCCTTTGTCCACATCCAACAATACTTCCACATATCCCCCGGCAAATCGTTCTCCCTTTTTCAAATTATACTTGGGAGACTTGCCCCAGTTCCATTCCCAGGTAGCATAGCGGGCATCTCTCAGTTCATTCACCCGGGCTAATTCCTGTTCGGACAGTTCGTAGACATAGCTCTCCTCAGCCCGGTCCTCCAAAAGGAGTTTTTCCAACAGCTGCTGAAACTCCTTGACACTGATTCGCTCCTCCATATAATCGATCACATTGGTAACCCTGCTTCTCACCGACTTAATCCCCTTGGAGGCGATTTTATCAGCCCTAACCGTCAATACTTCCTGGACCCGTTGCAAGTCGGAATCAAAAAGGATCGTACCGTGGTGTAAAACCCGGTCCTGGTAATAATACTGGGCGGTACCGGAAAACTTTTTTCCGTCGATGGTAATATCATTGCGACCCGTATGTTCTGCTTTAACCCCAATCCGGGCCAAGGCTTTTATCACCGGCTCCGTAAACCGGCGAAAGTTATTCCGAATCTCATCATTACTGGTGGTAACAAAAGTATAATTCAAATTGCCTAAGTCGTGGTAAACAGCCCCGCCCCCGGATAGACGCCTGACCACATTAATCCCATGTTTTTCCACATACTCCCGGTTAACCTCTTCCAGGGTATTCTGGTATCTACCGATAATGACCGAAGGGGCATTCTGCCATAAGATCAGGTAGTCTTTGGTGGGATCCATCTCTTTAATTACATATTCTTCCAAGGCTAAATTAAACCGGGGATCCAGACTGTCATTTTTAATGGAAATCACAGAAACAACCTCCTACTACACACCTAATATATCCTCAACCTGGAATTGCACTTGATCTTTAGTACAGATCCGGTGATGGCAAACAGGTTTTTGCTCTAAATCCAAAAGTCCCGGGTGAATAGGCAGACCGGACAGTTCAGCCAACTCGTTTAACATGGCAAACTCATCCATGCCTTTAACGGCTTCTTCACCGGCGATGGCCTGTAAGACGCTGGCATTGAATTTAAAGGGACTGGCCGTAGCCCCTACCACCGTTAGGGTCTTATCCCCGCTGGTTTTGACATAATCATCATAGACCTTGATTCCCACCGCCGTATGGGGATCCAAAGTATAGCCTTTCTCCCGGAAAACATGCTTAATGGTAGCCAAAGTCTCTTCCTCAGTGGCAAATCCACCCCAAATTATGGCCTCCATCGCTTTTTTGGTGTTACCGTCAACTTCAAATACACCTTCGTCTTGCAGAAGCTTCATCCAATCCCGGATGGCCTGTCCATTACGCCCGTTCGTTTCATACAGGAACCGCTCCAGATTGCTGGAAATCAGAATATCCATGGAAGGACTGATGGTAGCCTTGAAGGATCGCCGGCGGTCATAAATTCCGGTGTTAAAAAAGTCCGTTAACACCTTATTTTCATTGGAAGCACAGATTAATTTGTTAACGGGAAGCCCCATTTGAGAGGCATACCAGCCCGCCAAAATATTGCCGAAATTGCCCGTAGGCACTACAAAATTAATCCTATCCCCAAAAGCCAACCTGCCCTGATTTACCAACTGCAGGTAGGCTGAAAAGTAATAGACGATCTGGGGCAGGAGCCTTCCCCAGTTAATGGAGTTGGCGGAAGAAAGCTCGTAGCCTTTATTTCCCAGTTCACTGACAAATTCCTCATTGCCAAAAATAGCTTTGACTGCGGTTTGGCAATCGTCAAAATTCCCTTTTACGCCAACTACATGGGTGTTATTCCCGGTAGTAGTCGTCATCTGCAGTTCCTGAATCCGGCTTACACCCTGGTAAGGATAAAAAACAATGATCCTGGTTCCCGGAACATCTTTGAACCCTTCCAGAGCCGCTTTTCCGGTGTCTCCGGAGGTGGCTACCAAAATCACCGTTTCCTTAGTGGAGCCCACTTTTTGAATGGCCCGGGACAACAGATGAGGCATCAACTGCAGCGCTACATCTTTAAAAGCGGCAGTAGGCCCATGCCAGAGTTCCAGGATATGAAGTCCCTCTTCCAGGGGAACAACAGGGGTAATAGCCCCGGTACCGAAACTATTGCTGTTATAGGCCTGTCCAATGATAGCTTGGATTTCGTCAGAGAAATAATCATCTAAATAAAGTTCCAGGATCGCCTGAGCTATGGCTTGATATGATGCACCTACCATATCCTTCAACTTGTCCTGGGGCACGGCCGGTATAGAGGTAGGCACAAATAGGCCTCCCTGAGGAACCATTCCTAATTTAATGGCATGAGAGGCCGAGATCTCATGCCAGTTATCCCTTGTGCTGATATACATTTTTCCCACTCCTTTTGTCACCGCCGGCTTTAGTCTTCCCGAAGAGCCAACTGCTTTGCACAATAATCAATTATTTCTCGGCGCCGCACAATCCCGATAAATACACCATCGTCATCTACAACCGGTACGAAATTTTGTTCAATAGCCCGGTCAATCAAATCGCCGATAGTGGCGTCAATCCGAACGGGATGGTTTTGCCACCGCAGGGGCACTTCCGTTAGAGAAATTTTGTTAAGCCTGTCGAAAGTAAAATCAAAGGTGTTCTTTATTTTCCAGAGCAAGTCCCCTTCGGTAAGAGTGCCCACATATTTACCTTCATCATCAATCAAAGGCACTGCCGTATAGCGGTGATACTCCATCTTCTCAAGGGCTTGCCTCATGGTAGCGTCGTAGGGCAGGTATACCACATCCTGTTTTGGTATGACAAAAAATGAAACATTTGCCCGCACGACTACTCACATCCCCTTTCAAAAAAATTGCTAAAAGAGCCCATTTAATTATAACACTTTCCCAGCGAAATAATGATGGAAAAACAAAATTAATAACATACATTTCCTTGCCAATTAAAGAAAACCTGCCTGTTGCCCCTGAATCTCTTCTTATGTCACCTTTTTGAAAAAAAATAAATGTGCTACTGAGAATCAAATCCACAAACCATCATAGTTATTCTCTATTTCGCTAAATATATTATAATGATTTCGATAATAATATTGTTTCGCTATCTATATATCCATGAAAATATTTTAACAATATTTTTAAAACGTTGCAGGAAATTACCAATATGCTGCAGAATATTAACAACATGATTGTGAAGAACGCTACAATCATTTAGACCATTGATATTTCAGGAATTATTGGTGATTTATTACCTTGGTAGTTGTTCATGTTGCGAAGTTGCCAGTGCTTTTCCGGTAAGGCTCCTTGGGTATTTCTAAATATCATTCTTGCAATAACCTGTATATATTTTTTTAATATAGTTAGCAAGGATTTTCGAAATTTGCCACGAATTTAGGTAACAGAGAATTATTGTGAAAGCGTTTGCAAACAACAATGTTCCGAAGGGAGGTGTACTTTAGTTAGCTAAGTTTATTGTCCAAATATTATGGAGGTGAATTATTTTATGACAAAACAACTATCCCGCAGAAAGTTTATGGCTGTAGCTGCAGGAACGGCTGCTGCCGGTAGTGTCATGGGGCTCGGAGGAATTAAACTTGCCTCCGCTGCAAGTCCTGTCAAGATTTTGGTCAACGGTGTGTCTGTTAACTCCAAAGGTGCCAAAATTGAGGACGGTACTACCTTAGTTCCGGTAAGATTTATTTCAGAAGCATTAGGGGCCAAGGTAGACTGGGACGGAGCTACAAGCACAGTCAGCATTACCGGCGGCGATGGTGTAGCCCCGGCTGTTCCCGGTGAACCCCCTGCTTTACCATGGACATACGTAGAATTAGATCCTAAAGAAGCAGCAAAATTAGGCTATGAATTCTATTTTTCCCACGGTGGTTGTGCCAGTGCTGCTTATCTGGCCATCGTCAGCCTGCTGAAAGAAAAAGTCGGTTATCCCTGGACCACTCTCTCTGATAATATGTGGCGTTACGGAGCCGGGGGTGCTGCCGGTTGGGGTACTCTCTGCGGTGCTTTAAACTCGGCAGGAATGCTTCTTGGTTTAGCAGCAGGACC
>JAAYOX010000309.1 GCA_012520135.1 Clostridia bacterium | reverse complement strand
TTCGTCTCGATGATATAGATGGTGCTAAAATGATTAATAAGGCGGCTGAAGAGGCAGGTGTAAAAATAAATTATACCATCATCATTGACAGTGGACTTAACCGGTTTGGTGTTCAGCCGGAAAAAGCAGTAGACTTTGCCAATTCCTTAAAGGAATTGCGGGGTCTGGTCCTTAAAGGTGTCTCTACTCACCCCGGCCATGTTTATTCTGCCCAGAGCCATAGAGACCTCCCAAAATATGTTGAAGACGAAAGAACTGCAATAAAAAAAGCGGTTGATAGCCTGAAGGGTGCAGGTTATGCCTTGGAGATAGTATCCAGTGGCTCTACACCTACTTTCTTTGGTGCCGTAACTGATGAAAACATTAATATCTTACACCCTGGCAACTATGTATTTAATGACTATATCCAAATGTCTACTGACATTGCCACAGAATCGGAATGTGCACTTTCAGTCTATACTACAGTTATTTCTCATCCTACCGAGGGGCATTATATGTGCGATGCCGGTTCCAAAACTTTCGGTCTAGATAAGGGCGCTCATGGGAACGCCTCCATCAAAGGTTATGGTTATGTCAAAGGCCATCCGGAACTGACTGTTTCCAGCCTATCCGAGGAAGTGGGTAAATTACATGTAGAAGGCTCGACAAGCCTTAAGGTTGGGGATAAACTAGAGATCATTCCCAATCACGCTTGTTCCTCTGCCAATTTGACCGGCTATCTTATCGGCTGCCGGGGAGATAATGTGGAACGGCTAATTAAAATTGATCTGAGAGGAAATTCTACTTCGAAAAATGTAAAATAGTTTTTGGATTTAGGAGAGAAACCTTGTTCCAAATTGTGGGAGCAGGGTTTTTGTATTGACTAGGGAAATTTTATTATATATAAGTGTCTATAAGCAAGTATTACTTGGGGGGCATCATATGTTAAACAGGCGCAATTGTCAAAATATCGCAGAGACAGCCAACAGAATCATTGGGTATTCCATCTTGCTGACCGATAACGACGGTATTGTTCTCGGTTCTTCCGAGAAGGACAGGGTTGGTACCCTGCATGAGGCATCTTTGGATGTAATCCGCAGCGGTTGTCAGGTTTTCCATAACGAGCAGCAGGCTAGAGCTTTGCAAGGAACTCGGCCCGGTACTACCATTCCTATCGTGATCAATGATGAGGTGGTTGGCACCATTGGCATTACCGGAGAGCCCGATGAGATTTCAAAATACGGCACTTTAATTAAAAAACTTGCCGAGGTTTTTCTTAAAGATCAACTGGAACTGGAATCTGCCAGATTATTAGATCAGAGCCGCCAAAATTTGTTGCGGGAGATTCTTACTTTTGACCCGAATACCGCTGAGGAAAGAGTGGTCTTGAATCATGGGCGTGTACTGGGTTATGATTTACTGTTGCCTCGTGCAGCTGTTATGGTAGAAGTAGCTTATTCATCCGGTACGGATCAAAAAGATGGCAATGGGTCTATATTAGGCAGTTATAATGATGTCATGTTCCAACATAAGGATTTTTCAATCGTGAAGCAGGTTTTCAACCACGAACAGGATTTATGTGTTGACCTTGGCAATAACCGGTATCTCGCTTTTGCTTATTTAGTGCCTGAAAACAGAAACTATGATCATTCGGACTGGCTCACATGGTTGACTGCCAAATGCAATACCCTGGTATCACAATTTGCCAGGTCCGAATTATCAGCATGGATTGGGATTGGCAGTAGGTCCGAAACCTTGCAGGGGCTCAGGGATTCTTATAATGATGCCTACCAAGCTCTTGATATTTTAAAGTGCAAGTCGGAGGCCGGAATACAATACATTAATGATGTGTTTTTGGAACGATTGATTCTGAGTATCCCGGACCAAATGTGTAAACGTGTTTTTGAAGACACCATTGACACTTTGAGCTCTCTGAAAAACGGGGAGGATTTTATTGATATGGTGGTTTCCTGGTGTGAAAACAGGTTTAACTTTAGTCAGACAGCCAGAAGCCTGAATGTACACAAAAATACATTAATGTACCGCTTTTCCAAATTCAAAGAGATAACAGGGTTTGATCTTTATGATTTCAAAAACATTATCGCAATCTATTTAATTATTATGCGTTATAAGCGGCTAAGTCATCGTCAAAATCAGTTACCATAGGAGGCTTTTAGTGAGTTTCTCGGATAAGATCTTTTTGGGGATGATAGCACTAAATTTCACGTATAAACTATGGGTTATTCGTGCTATTCTTACAATGATTCTCACCGGCTTTGTTACTAAAATCAAAGTTAAAGCCGGACTTTTTTATTATTAAGGGAGGTTTTTATGATGGATACATCTATCAGTATTTTCAACGATGTTTTAGCACCGGTTACACCGGGACCCTCCAGTTCCAATACAGCTGGTACTTGCCGTATCGCTAAAGTGGCACGGCAGATTTTTGGCGCAAAACCACAAAGAGCCTTGATCGAAATGTCCACTATGGGTGGTTTTCCTACTAACTTTTATGGAATGAAGAGCGATTTGGCTTTTATCGTAGGGTTAATGGGTAAAAATGCAACGGAATATCCGTTGGAACGAGCCTACGAAGACGCAAACCGTGAGGGGATTGAGGTGGAATATAAATTTACAGATGAATTGCCCGGCACCCCTTTTGAGTTGGCTAGACTGACTTTGGCCGATGAAAATGGACGCCAGATGGTGATTATGGCTGCTTCCACCGGGGGAGGGAGTTTTGTGATCAGTGAGATTGATGGTTGTCCGGTGGAAATTCGGGGTAAGCATCATGAACTATTGGTTTTCTTGGAACGAAGTTCTTCGCCGGAGATGGAGGATTTAAAAGATGAGATTGTGGCGATTATTCCGACTGTCAATCAAGCAGTTTGTTGTGAAGGTAGAAAATATAACTTAATCAATATTAAATCATGGCAGTCATTCCGGCCGGAACAGCTAACCAGAATTAGGGGGATGAAGTTCGTTCAGGCAACAGCTTATGTGAAGCCGGAATACATGATTATTTATAATATTAATCGCAAACCGGTATTTAGCAATTACCGGGAAATGCTTGATTACGTAAATAAGCAAAAAATTAGTTTGTGGCAGGCTGCAATCGATTATGAAATATCTATTAGCGGTTGGACGGAGGATGAGGTTTGGGCTTATGCAGAAAAGTTGCTGGATATTTCGTTGTTCTCGATGGAAAAGGGCATGGAAGAAGGATTTACCTTTCAAGGAATTACTAAACCAATGGCACACCGGTTGGCGGGTGATTTATTGACCAAACCGCTTTTGCCCATGGGTATGCTGAGTTATGGTGTTCCCGCCGCTTTAGCTGTGATGGAGTATGGTAATGCTCATGGAAATATTGTATGTATGCCTACAGGCGGTTCTGCAGGTATCATTCCGGGTGCTATCCATGCAGCCGGCAAAACCATGGGTGTTAGCAAATCTGAAAAGGTCAAGGCACTGCTGGTTGCCGGTTTGATCGGTACTTTTATGTTTGAAACGAATTATTCGGGAGAAATCGGTTGCCAAGCGGAAATTGGCTGTGCTACGGCAATGGCAGCCGCTGCATTGACCCATTTCATGTCGCCCGATGCCGAAACGTGTTGTAATTCCGCATCCCTGGCCATTCAAAGCTTATTAGGGCTTATTTGCGATCCGGTAGCAGGTTTGGTGCAAGTTCCATGTCTGATCCGAAACATGACAGGAGTAGCCATCGCTTTGGTAGTAGCCAATGCTTCCGTTTGTGGTTTTCAGGCGAGGATACCCTTAGATGAGATGGTTGATGCTATCTTAAAAGTGGGAGAAAAAATCCGTATGGCCGAGAGTTGCGGAGCTTACGGGACACCAACCGGCTGCCGGTTGGCTGGTGAATACCAAAAAATGTCCATACGCAAAACTGACTTGTAGTTAGCAAATAGGTGTACATTCTGGTAAGATGTTTGTGCAGGTTGCCCTCGAATTGATTTATAGTTGGTGCAAATATTACTAAAATTTATATTAATAACGTGGTTTTTTCGTGATATTATTACGAAGATTTTTGTGATTGTACTAACTATAATTAAAATAGACAATGTGATTTAATTTTCCAACATTTAAGGGGGTACATTTAGATGATTCCAAAGAAAATTGCTGTACTAGGCGGTGGGCACGGTGCTCACACAATGGCTGCCGATCTTACCAAGAAAGGCCACACTGTAAATATGTATGAAATGCCGCAGTTTAAAGACAACATGGCTAAAGTCTTTGAAACCGGCAAAATTGAAGTAACCGGCATTGAACGTTATACAGCGGAACTCAATATGGTTACAGACGACATTGACAAGGCTATTGACGGTGTACACTATATTTGCTTGGTTACTCCTGCTTTCGCCCATGCTGATTACGCAAAATTGCTAAAAGATCGTGTGAAGAAAGACCAGATTATCGTGGTATTCCCCGGTGCCTTTTTTGCTCTCCAATTCCGCCACATTTTTGGTAACGATGCGGAATGCCCGGTGATTGCCGATGTTAACAACCTGCCTTACGATACCCGTGTGGAGAAACCAGGCGTAGTCTCTCTGTTTGGTCGAAACGACGTCAACATTGGTTTCATGCCTGCTGACGCAGGTCCCGGACTGATTGATGAAATGCGTGAAGATTTATTCCCCTTCGTTAAAGTCTATAATGATGTTCTTGAAGCCGGCCTGTCCCTGGTTAACCCGGCATGGCACACGGGTCCCTGTCTGTTGAGTGTAACTGCCATTGAAAACCCCACTGTCAACTTTTTCGTTTATGAACACGGCTGGACACCTTCCGCCTGTAAACTGAACATGGTTCTGGATAAGGAACGTAAAGCTGTCGGCAAGGAACTTGGGTATCACTTGCGTCC
>JAAYOX010000308.1 GCA_012520135.1 Clostridia bacterium | reverse complement strand
TCGATCACGCGGCCGGCAGCTAATACGATCAAGGTAGACATTTCTTCCTTGATCTCCGCCAAGGCTCTGGCCTTCTCCCGTTCGATTTCGGCTTTGGCCCTTTCCAGGGATTTGGCCGCTTCTTCCCGGGCACCGGCGATGATCTCTTCTTTCATTTCTTCACCGACTTTAGTGGCGTTGGCGATAATCGCCTGAGCCTCGTTTCTGGCGCCCTGGATTTGTGCTTCATACTTGGCTAAGATGGCTTGAGCCTCTTCTCTCTTTTGGGCCGCATCCTTGATGGCCCCTTCGATTTGCTCCTCCCGTTCCAACAGCATTTTGGTCACAGGTTTATAAGCTAATATATATAAAACGCCAATCACAATCAGCAGGTTTACAACTTGAGGAATAAAGACCCATAAATCAAAATTTAAGGCTTTGAGGGCATCCACTGTCTCCTCACCTCCGGCCATAATAATGCATGGGCGAATAAGGCCATCCTTATCCGCCCTTTAGCGGACAAATTAAACAATCTTGGTCCACATCAGAATTGCGATAACGAAGGCAAATAGAGTTAACGCCTCCATAAATGCTAAGGCCAAAAGTAAAGAAGTCCTAATTTCACCGGCAGCTTCCGGCTGACGTGCAATACCCTCCATGGCTTTGGCAGCGGCATTACCTTGTCCCAAGGCAGAGCCTAATCCTACCAAACCAATGGCCAGAGCAACACCAACAAATGCTAAGGCTGTCATTTAACAGTTTCCCCCCTTTCCAAGCATCAATCAATGCTGGCTTGAACAAATTTGAATAATCCGGCTGTCTAGTGCCCCTGCACCATCGTCGCTATATAAGTGGTGGTGAGTAGGGTAAAAACAAATGCTTGAATAAAGGCCATCAAGACACCCAACATTTGTACCGGTACCGGTATGATAAACGGCACTAAGATAGCCAGAATGGAAACCACCATCTTCTCTCCGAACATGTTCCCATAAAGACGCAAGGAGAGGGAGACGGGTTTCACCAGTTCCTCTACCACGTTCAACACTGCCAGAGCCGGCGAGGGGGTTACAAAGTGTTTAAGATACTGTCCTACACCCCGGTTGGTAATCCCCAACAGCTGTACCGTGATAATCGTAGTCACCCCAAAAGCGGCAGTGGTACTTAGATCCATGGTGGGTGGCTTCATGCCCGGGATAAACCAGGCTAGATTTAAAAAGAGGATAAAAATAAATAATGTTCCTACCAGGGGCAGGAACCTCCTACCTTCTCGACCCATGGCATTCTCCAAGACGCTCCAGATGAAAAGGACGAACAATTCTATTAGATGTTGTCTTCCTCTCCGGGGGACTAAAGTGAGGGACCTGGTACAGAAAAAAACTACCACAAACAAGATCGCCATCATCACCCAAGTGGTTACCACCGTTGAAGAAATAGGAATACCGGCAATTTCAAAAACAGGATGTGGTGATAAATGATCCATGATATGGGTTAATTCGGCGATTTTTTCTTCTCCCATAAACCAACTTTCACCCCCTTTGTTTAACCGGTGTTAATTTTTGAATAATGTATACAAATGCCCATTGGTCTGTCATCGGTTACCAGCATGTTAAATCCCCTGCTGTTTTTGACTGACAACCGGGCCCGATACTCCGGATTGACCGTTAGCTCTTACCTCGCAGCTCCCTGAATGCATCCCATAAGTAAGTTTGCATTTCCATGGTCAAGCCTGCCAAGGCTCCAAAAACCATGCTTGTATCCACAAAGGCAGCGGCCAGAATAACTGCACCGGCAGTTATCATCCTGAGCAAGTAGCGTTTCAAAAGACTGTTTAGAGCTTCCGCTTTGGAAACCATCAAAAAATTGATGATGCCGGCGACGGCCCCCAAACCAAGCCCCAATACGGCCCAGTAATACCTGAGGATAATTAACACAACTGCAATCAGGGCGGTTTCAAAAATCATCAGTTTGATGCGGTTTTTCTGTCCTGCCGGGTTAGTCATAGGTGGTTCAATCATCCTTGTCTTTAGGGCGGTCCATTCTTTCCAAGGCTTTTAATTCTTTCAGCATGGAATAGAAAGCCAGCCCCACACCGGCCATCAAGCCTATCACCAGACCGAAGGGCTCGGTGCCCAACTTTTTATCCAGCCAACTGCCCCCGTAATAACCTAAAAAAAGGCTTAAAGCCATGGTAACACCGAAAGACATGGCAAAGTTGGCATACTTGGCGTATTTCCAGTAGTCCCTGGACAATGACACCACCCTCATACTGCTTGCACACTATTGTTAAATTTTCCCTCTATAAACTCAATTATACATGCACAAGTTGTGTTATTCGCTATAAATAACTCAAATCCTTGTTTGACAGCCAAAAAAACAAGACAAAGATTTCACATACAACCTGCCAAAAGCCGCAACGCTTACTTGCTGTTTAAGGGTTGGAAGGCCTGAGGGGGAGTATCTCTCAGCCCATTAACATAGAGAATGGCTTCCACGATCCGTTGGGCCGCTTTTCCGTCACCGTAGGGATTCACCGCTTCCGCCATTTTTTTGTAAAGTTCATAGTCGGTAAGTAGGGCAGCCGTTTGCCGGTAGACTTCATCTCCGCCGGTGCCTACCAGGGATACGGTACCCGCGTCTACCGCTTCCGGCCGCTCCGTTGTATCCCTGAGCACCAGCACCGGTTTACCCAAGGCCGGAGCTTCCTCCTGGAGGCCGCCGGAATCCGTGAGCACCAGGTAAGCCTTGTTCATTAAATTTACAAACAGTTGGTAATCCAGGGGCTCAATGAGATGAATCCGGCCCTCATTGCCTAGTATTTCCTGGGCAACGGAGCGGACCCGGGGATTTTTATGAATGGGAAAGACCAGCTCCACATCGGGAAAATCGGCAACAATCCGGCGCAAGGCAAGGAAAATGTCTCTCATTGGTTCTCCCAGGTTCTCACGGCGGTGAGCTGTCAGCAAAAGGATCCTTTTGTCGAAGTCGATTTTCCTCAAGTCCGGTTCTTCGGCAAAAGTCAGGTCATCCTGCACCGTATCCAATAAAGCGTCGATTACTGTATTGCCGGTGACAAAAATTTTGGCGGGATCGATATTTTCTCCCAACAGGTTGTTTTTGGCGGTTTCTGTCGGTGCAAAATGCCAATCGGCTATCACTCCCGTTAACCGGCGATTCATTTCTTCCGGATAAGGAGAATACTTGTTGCCGGTTCTCAGACCTGCTTCCACATGGCCTACGGGAATCTGCTCATAAAAAGCAGCCAAAGAAGCGGCAAAAGTAGTGGTGGTATCACCATGGACCAAAACCAGATCCGGCTGTTCCCGCCGGAAGACTTCTCCCAAGCCGGCCAAGACCCGCCAGGTGATTTGGGATAGGGTTTGTCCCTCCCGCATAATGTCCAGATCGTAGTCGGGCATGATCCTGAATAACTCCAGTACCCCATCCAGCATTTCCCGGTGCTGGGCCGATACGGCTACAAAACAACGGATGTCTTCGTAATTATTCAACTGCTTGATTAAGGGTGCCATTTTGATGGCTTCCGGACGGGTGCCAAAGACGGTGGTTACTTTGAGCATTTGCATCCTCCTTTCCGGTCAGAGATATCCTTTTTTTGCTAACTTATCAATATGTTCCCCCAATGCCTTGTCGATATCCACGCCGTACAATTCTTCCAGCACAAACATCATGGAAACGGCAGTCTGGGCCACATCCAATAATTCTTCCGTAATCTTAGCCATCACCTGTTCCTCGGCCAGGTCTACTGTTTCCCCGTTCAAACCCCGGTACTTGCCAATCGCCTGAGCCAGTTCCCCCGCCTCTTCCATGAGTTTTAAGGCGGTGGATTCCATGGTAGGCGAAAGATTGCTCAATCTGGGCAGGGTAATGGTTTTCTTTTGCATCATACTCCCCCTATGGTCTCCTGATGGGTATTCCCGCTTCCTCCAGCAGTTCCCGAGCCAGGGCATCGGGATAATCCCCGGGAGTGATAATCTCCACAATCCCGGCGTTAATCAGCATTTTGGCACAGACTACACAGGGCTGGTGGGTCACATACAGGGTGGCCCCCTGAATAATGACCCCGTGCAGGGCAGCCTGAACAATGGCATTCTGCTCTGCATGAATGCCCCTGCACAACTCATTCCTCTCCCCGGAGGGAATCTTTAATCGTTCCCGCAGGCAGCCCGTGTCCCTGCAGTGGGCCAAGCCGCTGGGGCTCCCATTGTAACCGGTGGTGAGAATCCGCCTGTCCTTAACCAAAAGGGCACCTACCTGCCTCCTGAGGCAGGTAGACCGCTTCGCCACCAGTTGGGTGATTTCCATGAAATATTCATCCCAAGTAGGCCGCATTTCCCTCCCCCTTAACGACAGTATTTGGCCCTTTCACCCCCGATTAGTTTAGGGCGGGTCCTGGCCACTGTCAGGTGGGCTTGTCCAATCTGCTTGACCGGAAGACGAAGAGGTACCGCCACCGGTCTCAAATGCATGCCGATGAAAGTGTCGCCTATATCCATACCCCCATGTCCCTGGATACTTTCCACGACTACCGGCTCCTTGAAGTGCTCCATGGCTGCTTCCGCCAGGGCTCCTCCCGCTTTTTTGTGGGGAATCACCGTTACCGGATCCAGCCCGTAGGATTGGGCACATTCTGCCTCCACCACTAACGCCCTGTTCAGGTGTTCACAACACTGGATGGCCAGGTAAAGGCCCTGAGCTTGGGTCGTGGGATACAATTCCCGCAGCAACGTATCCGCAATTTCCCGGCTGCCGGCGGAACCGATCCTTTGACCGGCGATCTCACTGGTACTGCACCCCACCACGATAATCTGCCGGGGTTGGAATTTCCCTTCCGCCAGCAGTCCCGTCAAAGCCTGTTTCGTTTCCAGAGCAATCTTGACCAGATCTACCTGAGGGTCCTGCCGGTCAGGGGTGGCACAACAGTACTGCTCCTCGATGGCGGTGATCTTGTCCACCCTGCGGGCATGCCTGCCCCCGGCAAAATCGCTTTTAAGCCAGGTGGCCACAATATCCAGCGCCAAGCCGGAACCTACTACCCTCTCTCCCAGGGTAAGAATGTTGGCATTGTTGTGTTCCCGGGAAGCTTGGGCGGAAAAAGTGTCATGACACAAAGCGGCCCGGATGCCCGGCACTTTATTGGCGGCAATGCCGATGCCGATGCCGGTACCGCAGACCAGAATCCCCCGGTCGCAGTCCCCGGCACTGACCGCCTGGGCTACGGCCAAGGCATAGTCAGGATAATCTACGGAATCCTCGCTCATAGTACCGAAATCTTTGTACTCAATTCCCTGTTCCTCCAAGTAACCGGCAATAGCCTGTTTCAGCCGGTACCCGCCGTGATCACTGGCCAAGGCAACGCGCATTGGTTTCCTTCCTTTCTGAAGATGGTAACTAGACATTCTTCTGCATATTCAACCATTATTCCTCTAATTTTCCTTGCTAAGTACTGCCAAAACTCCCCGGAGGGCCTCCTCCAGTACCTGGGCCGTCCGGCGATAATCTTCCACAGTACCCCCAAAGGGATCGGGAATCTCCTGGGGAGCCGGATTGCCGGCGTACTCCCCTAAAGTAAACAGCTTCTGTCCTGCCTGGGGGAACTGCCCAAGCATCACTTGTTTATGGCCTGCGGTCATAGTTAGAATCAGTTCGGCCCACTCCACCAATTCTAGAGAAACAGGCTGCGCAGCGTGTTCAGCCAAGTCCAGCCCTTTTTCTTCCATGACCGTTACCGCCTGGGGCGATGCAGGTGCCCCGGGAAAGGCAGCAATTCCCGCGGTTTTGATCTCTACTTCCCTGCCGAATTCCTCCCCAGCCAGCTTGGCGGCCAGCGCCCCTGCCATGGGACTGCGGCAAGTGTTGCCGGTGCAGACAATCAGGATCCTTTTCACCAGCCGGCACCTCCTACTCTTCTGCTCCTTATTTAAAAAACATGGTTATGCCGATGATAATCAGCACTATGCCTCCCAACAATTGGGCCTTTTCTCCCAGCCAGTTTCCCAGTCTTTGTCCAAAAACAAGGCCTGCTAGAGTCATCAAGCCTGCCACGATCCCGAAAGTAAAAACGGTAAGGGCCAGGTTAGCCTTCATGGCCCCCAGGCCCAGACCTGCTGTCAAGGCATCCAAACTGACACTCCCTGCTACTAATATCAAGGCCCAATAACCGGTAAGAATCCGGGCTCCTTTTGAAACTGTCCCGGGAAGAGGTACTTTAACACCGGTGGGACAGGAGTCATTATCCAGGGCTTCTTTAATCATATTAAGGCCCAGCAGCACCAGTACCACTCCTCCGATCACCGCTGCCAGCCGGCCCAGCACATTGCCCAGCAGTGCCCCAACCCACAAACCTGCCAGGGGCATCAAGACATGAAAAACCGCCACCACCAGCGGGAAAATGTAGACGCCCCTTCTCCGGCCCAAGCCCATACAAAGGGCCAGGGAAAAGGCATCGGTACCCAGTGCCCCGGCTACCAATAGAATCGTGTAAAAACTCACCGTTTACCTCCATCCGGCACAGTGTAATAACCAGCCCTTAATCTACTTCTTAGTATTACCAAAATCACCGGCCTATTCCAGGTGCAGCAACAATCCTACGATGAGCCACCCCAGTACCGCTCCCAGAGCCGCCCACCGTCTCCCTTGTACCCGGCCTTCCGGCCATAATTCCCTGATTACTATGTAAGCCATGGATCCTCCGGCAAAAGCCAGCAAATAGGCAATCAACCGGGGGGAAATACCCACCAGGAGCAACCCTAAAAAAGCGCCCATAGGGGTCACCAGGCTCACCAGCCCGGCAGTCCCAATAATGTACCGGAAGGATTGACCCCCCAATACCATTGGCGCCGCCATGGCCATTCCTTCCGGAATATTATGCAATCCGATGGCTACGGCAATCAGCCACCCTAATTCAGGGGTAGCCGCATAGCCGGCCGCTATCGCAATTCCCTCGGGCAGATCATGCAAGGCGATGCCGACTGCCACCAGATACCCCAGTTTGATTAAGTAACCGGGGGAACCGGTACGGCGGTCTGAAGGATTCCTGCCCAGCGCCAGGGATAATAGCCAGACAAAACCCCACCCGGCTCCGGTCCCCAGGATAAGAGACCGCACTCCTCCCAAAGTCCAGGCTGAGGGAAGAAGATCCAAGACTACCACGCCCAGCATAATCCCGGCAGCCAAGCCCAAAATCCCGGCCAGGATCCGCCGGGTAGAACGGCCTACGATCAGTGTCAACAAAGCCCCTGCTACCGTAGCCAAACCTGCCACCAAACTGATTGTCATTATGAGCAACATAGGTCACCACCAGTAAATTCTATTCCTGCCTGGCAACCCTTAGACCCAAAGGACACGGTGACCGGCGGCTTTCGTGAGCCGGTTCATGATGGCCAACCCCAGACCTTCCTGTTTCACCCCCTCGGCAAAAACCACATCCAAGTGCCAGCGGTCACAGCGGCGAAGAGCCCCAAACAGCCGGTTGGCAATGGTCTCCAAGCAATACTGGGAACCCAATATCTCCAGGTAATGGGGTTTTGCTACTTTCTCCCTACAGGCCCGGGCCGTTTCTTCCGTCAGCAGTAACCCAACCCTCATCCCACTCTCTCTCGCTTCCCGTACCAGCCTGTCCAAGGTTTTAATCTTTTCACCGGTGGACCCCATGACTACCGTGACCAATGCCTTGGGGGCATAATGAGTATATTTCATCCCCGGTGATTTAGGTTTTAGCTTGCTTCCTTCCTCCTGGAGAGATAAAGCCGGATCCAACCTCACTTCTCCCAGGACGGCCTCCAGTTCTTCTTTGCTTATCCCCCCGGGCCTTAAAATTAGAGGAGGGTTGACGGTTAAATCCAGTACGGTAGACTCCACTCCTACTTTGGCCATACCGCCGTCGATGACAAAATCAGCCTTCCCGGCTAAATCCCGCAGCACTTCAATGCCGGTGGTGGGGCTCGGTCTCCCCGACAAATTAGCACTGGGAGCGGCCACCGGTACCCGTGCTTTTTCCAACAGCGCCAGGGCTAGGGGATGGTCGGGCATCCTGATCCCTACCGTGTCCAATCCTGCCGTTACTATATCCGGCACAGCTTCGGTCCGGGGAAGGATTAAAGTGAGGGGGCCGGGCCAAAAGTGGTCCATCAGCAGGTAGGCAACTGAAGGAATCTCCCTGGCCAGGCACGATATGTCTCCCTCCCGGGCAATATGCACGATTAAAGGATTGTCTGCCGGTCGCCCTTTGGCAGCAAACACCTTGGCCACCGCTTCGGCATTAAAGGCGTTGGCTCCCAATCCGTAAACTGTTTCCGTAGGAAAGGCCACAATCCCTCCCCACCGCAGGACCCCTGCCGCCCTCTTCAGGCAGTCTGCGTTTAAATTAGTGCCATCTATTTTACAATAGCGAGTAATCTTCATCCCCTAATCTCCAATTCCTTATCTATTTTATGAACTAGTATAACACAACCTACATAGCCCGTTAAGTGACATTGGATCAGACACTAAAACCCCTGGCTGGCAGGGGTTTTCGCGGTAGTACTATCGTTTGGGCGGTGTATAGTCTTTCAGATCATCCACAACTGTCCCTTCCCAGGGCTTGATGCCCGTAAAATAGGCGGCTCGGGTTAGCATGTGAGCGCCAATCGGGCCGGTAAAGAAGATGAAAAGGGCAATGGCGAGCAACTTGAAGGGAAAGGTCCCCGTCTGGACAGTAAAATACACCAGGGCAGCCACCATGAAAAACATGGCACCGAAGGTGGAACTCATGCCGGAAGCGTGGGCACGGCAATAGGCATCCGGCAACCGCAACACACCTACGGCGGCAGCCAACATCATCAACAGACCCAGCAAAATAAAGATACTAACGATGATCTCGCTCAATGATAACACCCTTTGCAATGAATTTGGCCAATCCTGTAGTGCCCACAAAACTCAGGATAGCAATAGTCAAGAGCCCATCGGAAAAGATTAAGGTACCCTCCTTGATGCACAGAAGCACAATTACGCCCAGGGCATGCATCATCAGGGTATCCGCTCCTACCGCCCGGTCTGGGATGGTGGGACCCGTTACAATCCGGTATAAACAGATTAAACCTCCTATACCTAAACCGGCTAAAGCGATATTCGCCACCATTTCTATCATTCGAACACCTCCAGCACCCGTTTTTCAAAGGACTCCTTGATCCCTGCCACCACGTCCTGAGGGTCATCAACCTCTAAGGCGTGGATGTACAGGGTTTTGCGGTCAGGTGCAACTTCCATGGAGATGGTTCCCGGGGTCAGGGTGATCAAATTGGCCAGAACCGTAATGCCCCAGTCGGATTTTACCTCCAAGGGATAGGCCACTATGCCGGAAGGAGGTTTGGTATTACCGCTAAGCACTACTTTCAGAACCGACAGGTTAGCCTTGTAAAGTTCCACCAAAAAAACCATCGCCAGTCCGATAAAACCCAAGATCTTTTTCGTATACACTTTTCCGGGGGGGATTTGGGAAAACAGGAACAAAATTCCTGCGCCCAGAATATACCCCCAAACCAGGTTCACTAAATTGAATTCTCCTTTGAGGAAAACCCATACTAACGCCACCAACAAATTAAAGATGAGGCTTGCACCCATGGATAACACCTCGATTACTTTTAAAATGTCTTATTGAGACAGCACTGCCTCAATATAGATTTGGGGATTCATCAGTTCCTCAGCGGCTACCGTAACGTACTGGAGGAAGAACTCTGCATTGAGACCGATAACAATGGTA
>JAAYOX010000307.1 GCA_012520135.1 Clostridia bacterium | reverse complement strand
CATAAGAGATTTTTAAGGGGGTCAAAACAATAAAGCCATGAAAACCTTCTCTTCTGAGAAAAAGGCCTTCATGGCTTAAATTCCGGATGAGATACTTGCCGGTCAACTGAAGTACCTTCCTGGTACCATTATGTGTTGATTATTATCCGGCTTCATTTTCCGTCATTCTTTGTAATTTCATTCATGCTCAAGTTCTTTGAGCGTTTTCCACCAGATTCTTACTGAAATTGATAACCGGGTATAAGACTAAAATGGAAACGGTGTTTAGGATTGTGGCCGGCAATACTACCGTGGTAAAGAGCAGGCTGAATGCCGCCGGAAGTCCCACTAAAGCCAGGGCACTCAGCATAAATACCGTACCGCTGAAAATGGTGGCAACCACACCTAACACGCAAGCAATAATCGCATCAGGAATGCGCCCTTTCAACAGGGTCACAATTCCCAAAGCAAACATGGCAGTCAACGGCTTATCGATAATATTGGGGATTTGCCCCCCGGGAAACCCGGTAGTCAACGCCGCCAAAAACCCGGCGATTAACCCGGAAATCAATACAACTTTCGGCTTCGGCTTTAAAACAATGATAATAAAAAGCATCGCCAGAGCTACATCCGGCTTCATACCCGCACCATAAGCAGGCATTACAATCCGCAAAACAGTACCAACCGCCAACAACAACGCAATCTGGGTCGTGTCTCTCAAACTCATCTCAGCTCACCTCATCAATTTTTAATTTTTCTCCACTACCCTAAACTAAACTCAGCTAACGAGACCCCCCTTCTGCACTTGTTGCTAATATGTTATCTCCTAATTGCCAATTTGTAAAGAGGAAAATTGCCTGTTTTTTAAATGATTGCTATGCCGGTTCCCCGGGGAATTAACCAGCAGTTATTTAGCGACCCGGCCTCCACTTCCGCCAAAGCCTCCTCCAAACTGCCGTAAGGCTCCATGCCCATGGCCCTCACCCGGCCCTCAGGGAGCTTTGACACCAATTTGACGGTGGCTTTTTTAGCCCACAGGCTGTTTAAATACCCGATATACCTGGCAATACTGAATTCCCGCCTGAGTAGATCTTCTTTTTCCTGCCGGGACCGGTTAGCAGCAGCAAGGGCGAAATAATCCTCAGCACCGATTCCCTCCCGGCACTCGGCCACAAAAATGACTGTGCCGCCTTCTTCCACAGCCTCCATGGCATTTAAAAGCCCCTTGGCCCCTTGATAAAGATTGAGGTCTTTAGGGAAACCTCCGGCACCGGCAATGACCAGAGGTCGCTTTTCCTGAAGCTTGATGCCGAAGCATTGATCAGCAAACCGGCAGCCGGCCCGGTGAGCCTGGTCCCAATCACCGGCAAAAACCCCGGCAGGCTCTCCCCGGTCATTTAGTACCACATTAAGCAGAAAGCTGGGATTGAGCATGGCCGCAGCCTCCCGCATGTCCTCTGCAATCGGGTTACCTTCCATCAGGCCCTGTCCCACTTTGTCCCCGGCATCCAATACCAGGCCATGGTTGGCTTGAATAGATGATTGGGCGGCGATTCCCGGCAAAATGCTTTTTCTGCCGCCGCTAAATCCCGCCAAAAAATGAAAACCGATTGCTCCCGTCAGGATCACCTGATCTGCCTGGACCGCCAACCGGTTTATTCTAACCGGCGTTCCCCTGCCTGTCTTACCTAAATCAACGAAGTCCCCGGCAACTCCGGCTCTGTTGCTTGTCACCTGCAGCCTTCCGGCAAGCCCATGGCCCAAGAGCCTTTCAATTTCTTCCTTTGTGGCCTCCCGGTGGGTGCCGGTAGCTACCAGTATTTGAATATCCCCATCTTCAATGCCTGCTTGATTAAGATAGTCTACCAGCACAGGCATGAATCGTTCGCTTCCCACAGGCCTGGTAATGTCACTGATAATGATCAGAATCCTTTGACCCGGCTTGACAATATCCTTTAACGGCAGGGACCCAATGGGGTCATCTAAAGCCCGCCGGACCTTCCCGGAGAAATCCTCCAAGGGCGATACTTCCGGTGCTTGAATCAGTTTTGAAGCATCACCCGCATCTAAGGTTACTTTAAAACAGTCCCTCATTTCACCGTAATCAAAGCTAATACTCAACTCAGTCATGCTCATCTCCCCTTTTCTCATCTCTTCACCCTATTATACATATTCAATTCCACCAACACCAAGACAAACTCACCATTTATTTAAAAATTTTTGTTATAAAAGGGAACCGGCGACCCTTTCCTGAATAATAAGAACAACAAAATATTCCAGCGCGGCAACAAAAACTAATCGGTGTTAAATCGAGCGGCTGAGTTAAAACCGGAAGCAAAAGGGCTAAGGAGCCTGAAGATGCCGGTTGCATCCGGAATTAATGATTAAGGGGGACTGAATTCATGGAAAACAAAGTGCGGGAATTGAAGGATCTCATGGAAAAGGCGAGACATGTAGTGGTGCTCACCGGAGCAGGGATGGATACGGAAAGCAACATTCCTGATTTTAGGGGTAAAGACGGGTTGTGGCGCAACCTAGATCCTAGACTGCTTGCCAGCGTTGACACCTTTGAGGAGAACTATCCTCTTTTCCGGGAGTTTTACGCCACCCGGCTAAAACTGTTGGAAACCCGCCAGCCTCACCGGGGGCATTACATCCTGGCGGAGTTGGAGGAAAAAGGTCTTATCCAGGCTATTGCTACCCAAAACGTATCCAGGCTTCACCACTTGGCAGGCAGCAAACATGTCTACGAGCTTCACGGCAACATCCGGACTTTTCGCTGTCACTATTGCAATGAACCTGCTGAACCGGAAGAGTTTTTTGACAACAGAAACTGTAGTCACTGTGGACAACCGGGGCTCAGGCCTAATGTAACCTTATTCGGGGAAAGCCTCCCAACTGATGCCTGGAACAATACCATGACCGAAGTGCTGCAATCAGACCTCTTAATCGTCATCGGCACCAGCCTGGAGGTTTCCCCGGTTAACCAGATCCCCAGGTTTGCTAAGGGGAAAACGGTTTATATCAACGATGAAATTGCTGCCAAAGGCTATCATTTTGACCTGGTGATCCAAGGTAAAGCCAAAAAAGTACTGGAACAGTTGGAACAGTTGATCTAGACCTGCCGTTCCGGTTTATCCCTTGGTAAAAGGCTCTTCCGTGCCAATCTGCTGGATCTGGTTGGCTTCATCAACAAAAATGACGGTTGGCCGGTGTTCTCTGGCTTCACCAGTGGTTAAATGAACGTAACTGATAATGATCACGATATCACCGGGTTGGACCAACCGGGCAGCTGCGCCGTTAAGGCAGATGACTCCGGAACCGGGAGGGCCGGGAATGACGTAAGTTTCAAAACGGGCTCCGTGATTATTGTTGACGATCTGGACTTGTTCGTTAGGTAGAATATCGGCAGCCTCAAGGAGTTCACTGTCAATGGTGATGCTGCCCACATAATTTAGATCGGCCTCTGTAACCGTAGCCCGGTGGATTTTGGATTTCATCATGATCCGGTACATTTTAATTCCCCTCCAGCAAAAGATTATCAATTAATCGAGTTTTGCCAATTCGGACGGCTAAGGCCACAACGGCAGGTCCTGTGATTTCCGTTAAAGGAGCTAAAGTTGTGGCGTGGCGAATTTCAATGTAATCAATAACTGCCGACGGTTCCTGCAAGATCCGCGCTTTCATAGCCTCAATCAGGAGCGAAACCCTGAGTTCCCCATTGGAATACATGTTTTTACACATCTGCAGCGCTTGACTTAAAGCCAAAGCTTCTTGACGTTCAGCCGGGGACAAATAGGCATTGCGGGAACTCATAGCCAAGCCGTCTTCTTCTCTTTTAATAGGCACCGGTTCTATGATAACCGGGAGATTAAGATCCGCTACCATCTGCCGGATGACCAGTAATTGCTGGTAGTCCTTTTGCCCGAAATAGGCACGGTGGGGCTGAACGATATTAAACAGTTTGAGCACCACGGTGGCGACGCCGGTAAAATGCCCGGGCCGGGATTTGCCACACAGGCATTCCGTAATCCCTTTAACTTCCACCGCGGTTAAAGGAGGGTATTGGGGATAAATTTCCCCCGGCTCCGGATGAAAGATTACATCGACGCCGGCTCCCTCCGCCAGGCGGCAGTCCCTGTCCAAATCCCTCGGGTAAGTGGCGAAATCTTCTTGGGGCCCAAACTGCATTGGATTGACAAAGATACTCATCACCACGGTATCATTTTGTGCTCTTGCCTTTTCCACCAGGCTGAGATGGGCTTCATGGAGATAGCCCATGGTGGGCACAAAACCAATTGTCTTTCCTGCCTGCCTTTGACTTTCGGTCCAACTGCGCATTTGGTCTATGGTCTTGATTAATTCCATCAGGTTTAACACCTCACCGGATTGATTTATTCTTTGTCGTCCGGGTCTAACCGGGGTAGGTTCTCCTTGTCCATGATGAAAGAATGCTTTTCCTCCGGAAACCGGGAGGTTTCCACGTCGTTTTTATAGTCTCCCAAGGCTTTTACAATCTGCCGGCGGAGATCGGCGTACTGCTTGACGAAGCGAGGTAAAGTGCCTGATGACATACCGAGTAGATCATGCCAGACCAGTACCTGCCCGTCACAGCCCGCTCCCGCACCGATACCGATGGTAGGTATGGAAATAGCTTGGGTAATCAGAGCGGCCAGGGGTGCAGGGACACACTCCAGCACCACGGCAAATGCTCCCGCATCCTCCAGGGACTTGGCATCTTCAAGCAGTTTTTGGGCTTGTTTGGCCCCCTTACCCTGAACCTTAAAGCCTCCCAGTTGGTGAACTGATTGGGGCGTTAAACCTATGTGCCCCAATACCGGAATGCCGATTTCCACTAAAGTCCTGATCTTTTGGCACTGTTCCTTACCACCCTCCAGCTTAACTGCCTTGGCTCCTCCCTCCTGCAGGAACCGCCCTGCGTTGGTAATTGTCTCCTCCAGGGAACGATGATAAGACAGAAAAGGCATATCTGCCACCACAAAGGTATTGGGAGCACCACGGGTAACGGCTTTGGTATGGTAGATCATTTCATCCATGGTCACCGGCAAAGTCGTCTCATAACCCAACACTGCCATGCCTAAAGAATCACCCACCAAGATCGTATCCAGACCGGCTTCTTCCACCATCTGGGCGCTGGGAAAATCATAAGCAGTTACCATGGTGATTTTCTCATTGCGTTTCTTTTTCTCCCTCAAGGTGGCCACTGTCACTTTTGCCATTGTTAAAGCCTCCATTCTCAAGTATTTCCACAATTTGACGGTATTCCATTTTTTCTAAGTGACCGGCTTCCATCGCCAGAGTAGCCGTTAATTGGCCTAATGATTGGTAGGCTGGAAGCAAATGAGGTAACTGTTTTAATTCTTCCAAATGGCTATTTATAGTCACCAGATCATTACGAACAATTGGCCCGGTTAATGCTTTCTCCGGGGGCAGCCGGCCAAGATTATTAAGGGTACCTTGCATTAAGGGTATCAGGGCTTGCCGGGCTTCACCGGGGGATAGTCCCGCTTTAACCAGGCAATCCAAACCCATCTTGGCTAATACCACTAGGAAGTTTGAGGCGATACTGGCTCCCCCATGGTAGAGGCTCTTATTGAAAGAAGCAGGAGCGATGGCAAGCCGGCACTCAAGCCTCTCTACCAGGGCAGTAACCCAGGGTAATAGCTCGGTATCACCTTCAAAGGTAAATGTTGAACCGGTTAGATTTAGTAACCCTTGTTCAAGCCCCGCCAAACTTTGAAGAGGATGCAAGGAGCCAATGGACAGCCCTTTCGCCTGCAACGGCTTCAGTATTGCCGCCGGATGATTGCCGCTTAAATGGAGCACTCCCTTAACAGCGGATAAATCCAGCTTGACCAGCTTTTCCACTATTTCACCAATTACCCGGTCCGGTGTAGTGATGAGGAGGACTTTTACTTCCCTGACGATTTTCTCCAATTGTCTTACGGGAAACCGGTGCTCTTTCACTTGGGCCTCATACCCGGGCATGGACTTGGACCGTACAACTTTGACACGGTAACCCTTTTCAGCCAATAAATAGGCCATGACAGTTCCGGCCCTGCCCAAACCGATAATACCTACTTCATCCATGTTCGCTGCCCCCTCAATTGATGTCAAAATGAAAATGGCCTTTTGGACAGAGGAATCCAAAAGGCCATTAAACCCATATCAGGCAT
>JAAYOX010000306.1 GCA_012520135.1 Clostridia bacterium | reverse complement strand
TGTTTTCTCATTTGGGGCAGCGGTAATTTATTTTGCATTCGCTAAAGGCTTGGCTGCGCCCCTTATTTTTTCATCTATGTATAGCAATTTAAACGGTGCTGTTTTATTGGCTATCCCTCTATTTATTATGGTTGGCGGCATTATGGAAAAGGGTGAAATCGGCAGTGCCCTGGTCGGTTTTGTAGAGAATTTCGTGGGTCGAGTTAGAGGCGCATTGTGTATAGTGGCTACCGTAAGCTGTGCCGTTTTCGGTTCTATTTGCGGTAGTGGTGCGGCAACACTTTCCTGTATCGGTTCGATCATGACCCCGAGGATGAGAGAAAGAAAATATCCCATGGGAATCTGTGCGGCAGTTTTATGTTGTGCTGCCCCAATCGGGATGCTGATACCTCCTAGTTCCATTCAGATTCTATTTGCTTGGGCGGGTAACCTTTCCGTGCTTGCTTGTTTTTTGTCAACGGTAATTCCCGGTATAATCCTGACTTCTTTAATTTCCATTGTTAGCTGGTTTTTGTTGCGTAACAATAAGGAGATTGTGGTAAGCGAAGCTTTACCCAGAAAAGAATGGATGTCCAAGACTAAAAAGTCTACTTTGTTTGCTATTCCTGCTTTAGTTATGCCTGTAATGGTTTTAGGCGGTATCTATGGTGGGCTGATGACACCCACTGAGGCTGCCGGTGTTGCTTGCGTATATGCTGTGCTAGCCAGTGTCTATATCTACCGTGCCGTAAAGTTCAGGGAGTTAAAGTGGGTATTCCTGGACACGGCTACGACAACCGGTGTCATCATGGTTATGTTGGCAGTCATTATGGTCTTAAGCCGGGTCTTTGTTCAGGAAAACATTCCCAATACAATCCTTAACGCACTACTTGCTATTTCCGATAATAAATACGTTATTTTACTGATTATCAACGTTTTCCTGGTTATCATCGGTATGGTTATGGATGATGTGAGCGGAACCCTACTCTGTGCACCCATTCTTATTCCAATAGCAGCAGGCATCGGTGTTAGTCCTTACCATATGGCTGCCATTCTTGGGGTCAATATTGGGATGGGTAACGTTACTCCTCCTACGGCACCCTTTTTATACCTGAGTTCGAGAATATGCGGTGTTAGCACAAAACACATTCTGATGCCGACGATTTATATAATTCTATTTGCTTACCTGCCTACGCTTCTTATTACTACCTACATTCCAGAGGTTGCACTCTGGCTACCGAAGTTGATTTTAGGCATTTCTTAGGATAAAGTTTGACCCTTTTCATGAGATATAGGAGGACGATGGGATGAAATTGAAAACACGTTTATTTGGACAAACCTATTCCTTTAAAGATATTAAAGAGGTGCTGGCCAAAGCCAATGAAGTCAAATCAGGGGATATCCTGGCTGGGATCAGTGCCGAAAATGCCCAGGAACGGGTTGCCGCCAAATATGTATTGTCTCAGTTGACCTTGGAAGACTTACGCTTAAATCCTGTAGTCCCCTTGGAAGAAGATGAAGTTTCCAGAATCATCGACGGAGATATCAATGAAACTATTTATCGCGATATTAAAAACTGGTCGGTGGCTGAGTTAAGGGAGTTTATCCTTAACACAGATACTACCGGGGCTGACATAGCCAGGATCAGCCGGGGCCTTACCGGTGAAATGGCAGCAGCAGTAGCTAAACTGATGAGCAACCTGGATTTAATCCTCGGGGCCTCCAAAATCAGCGTGACAGCTCATTGCAATACTACCATCGGCCTCCCCGGTACCCTGGCTGCCAGGCTTCAGCCCAACCATCCGACGGATGACACGGAAGGGATACTGGCCAGCATTAGGGAGGGCCTGGCTTACGGGGTGGGCGATGCCCTGATCGGCCTAAACCCGGTAGACGACTCCATTGACGCTACCATGAGGAATTTAGAGGGGATGTATAATTTCGTTACGGAATGGAAAGTACCCACCCAGATCTGTGTCCTGGCCCATATTACCACCCAAGTGGAAGCACTGAAGAAAGGAGCTCCCCTCCACTGCCTGTTCCAGTCCATCGCAGGCAGTGAAAAAGCCAACGAAGCATTTGGCATAAATGCCGGCATTTTGGAT
>JAAYOX010000305.1 GCA_012520135.1 Clostridia bacterium | reverse complement strand
TTACCGGTAATGCAGAACTAAATGTCCGGGTCAGTCCCTGTAAGAGTGATGAATATAGATTGTTGATTGTGGAATGTAGCGATGTTACGAGCCAATATCTACGAGTTAACCAGTTAAAAGAGTATGTGAAAAAACTCTCGGATTTGAACAAGGAATTGCGGGAAAAGGAAAAAGAAATCGCCAGGCTGGCTTATTACGATAAGCTGACCGGTGTGGCCAACAGAACCCTTTTTTACAACGTAGCTGAGAAATTTTTGAATAATGCCAGGCGGGAGCAAAGTAAACTGGGCTTGATGTTTGTCGATATGGACAATTTCAAAATCATTAACGATACCTATGGCCACAAAATGGGGGATCAGGTACTAAAGGAAACGGCACACATCCTAACTAAAAGTGTCCGGGCCAATGACATGGTGGCTAGGTACGGTGGCGACGAATTTGTCATCTTGCTGCCCGGTCTGAAAGAATACAGTCATTATCAACACATTATTGACCGGTTGATTGAAGCCATGAATCGGGTCCAAATCGATGAACTGCCCATGAAAGTGGCCTTGAGTATCGGAGTCAGCTTCTTCCCCGAAGACGGCAATACCGTTGATGAATTGATTACCAAAGCGGACCGGGCCATGTATAAGGCCAAAAGCTATGGTGGCAATATGTGTGTTCCTTATACAGATGAGGCCTTGGAGCCGGAAGAGCATTTGTTTCCAAATGTTAGCTTGACTGATTAATTCTCCGTTCATAAAAATATTTTGCCAAAAGTGTCTAAAACGAATTGTTACCCGGCATAACATTAATAGAGAGATAAAAAAATTTAATTGGGGGAGGCAAAATGATGTTCAAAATGATTCGGAAGCGGTTGAAAAACCAAAAAGGATTTACCCTGGTGGAATTGATGGTAGTTGTAGTCATTATCGGGATTCTGATTGCCATTGCAGTGCCGGCGTATAGTAAAATTAAAGAAAGTTCTGAAGCGAAGGCGTGTGAAGCTAATATGCGTACTATTTTTAGCGCTATTCAAGTTTATAGAGTTGATAAGAAAGAAGAACCCACAGATGTTAAACAATTGGCAGATTATTTTGAAGGTGCTGTTCCAACATGTCCATCAGCTGAAGACGCAGAAGATGGAGAGTATAATATTGTTAATGGTAAGGTAGAATGTCCGCTTAAAGATAAAGATCACGGCAGCTACGGTGGTGATGGCGGTAGTGAGACTCCTTCCACGTAAAATACGGAATAATCCAAAGGGCCGGTTCTTGCGGTTTGGTAGTATAGCAACGGCAAAATGTAGTAGCACAGTGGGACGGTTCTTTTTTGCAGTTAAGTAGAGGTAAGCCGGGGGATATGCAACCCTCGGTTTTTCCTTTATTCTTTTTAAAGTAAATCCAACAAACATAAAAGCATCATTTAATCCAATAAATTCTGTATGCCATTTTAAGTATTAATACTGTAATTGTTTTCTGCTTGCCGCTTCTATGTGATACTGGTAATATGTTGTTAACAGGGAAAATATCTAATCG
>JAAYOX010000304.1 GCA_012520135.1 Clostridia bacterium | reverse complement strand
TGCATCAGTGGTGACCCGCATAGCCGTATCGGAAGCCACCATTTTGGCCATAGCCGAAAAGCGGCTGGCTTCTTTTTGGGAAATCTCTCCCCGGGCGGCCTGATCCATGGCGCAGGCCGTTTTGTAAACCAACTGGCGAGCCGCTTCAATGGAAGCCGCCATGTCTGCCAGCATGAACTGGATGCCCTGGAAACTGGCGATTGGCTTACCGAATTGCTCCCTTTCCTGCGCATATTTAAGAGCAACGTCGAAAGCACCCTGGGCAATTCCTAAAGCCTGGGCACCAATCCCCGGTCTGGTCTTATCCAAAGTAGTCATGGCCACTGCAAATCCCTGGCCTTCTTCTCCAATCAGGTTGGCAGCCGGCACATACACATCCTCAAAAATCAACTCCGTAGTTTGGGAACCCCTGATCCCCATTTTCTCCTCTTTTTTGCCCGTGGAAAAGCCGGGTGTATCTTTTTCTACCAGGAAAACACTAATCCCTTTGGCTCCCTTTTCCGGGGCGGTAGTGGCAAAAACAGTATAAACATCGGCCAAGCCTCCGTTGGTGATGAAGCATTTGCTGCCGTTTAAGACATAGCCGCCGCCTTTACGCACTGCTCTTGTTTGCAGCGAACTCACATCGGAACCGGCTCCTTGCTCCGTCAAGCCAAAGGCGATCATCACCTCTCCTTTGGCGATCTTGGGCAGCCATTCCTTTTTTTGTTCCTCGCTGCCGGCCAGCAGCAGGGGAAACATGCCTAATTCCTGTCCGGCGATAACCAGGGAAGAGGTAGCACAGATTTTAGCCACTTCCTCCACACACAGACAATAGCTGAGGAGATCGGCACCGCTGCCTCCGTATTCTTCAGGAATGCTTAATCCCAGTAAATCCTGCTCGGCAAAGAGCCGGTAGATATCCCAGGGGTACTCTCCGGTAGCATCGATTTCCGCTGCCCGGGGAGCTACCACCTCCTGGGCCAGCTTCCGCACATTATCCCGGATCATTATTTGTTCTTCAGTCAATTGATACTGCATGATGATATCCTCCTTCATTAGTCCTTCAATAGTTCATGCAATCTGAATTTCTGGATTTTACCACTGGCTGTTTTGGGTAATTCTGCGGCAAACACATATTTACGGGGACGTTTGAAGGGAGCCAATTTGTTTCCTTCCAATAAGAAACGATCCAACTCCTCTGCAGTCAGCCTTTCATCTTTGGGGACTACGAAAGCCACCACAACTTTGCCCCATTTTTCATCGGGAATACCGGTTACAGCCACTTGTACCACTTGGGGATGTTCATAGAGAACATCTTCCACTTCCCGGGGATAAACGTTTTCGGCCCCGGAAATAATCATGTCGTCGGCCCGGTCCGTAATCCAAATAAATCCGTCCTCATCAATCCGGGCCAAATCTCCCGAATGATACCAGCCTTTATACAGGGCCCGTTCCGTAATATCAGGCCGGTTGAAGTAGCCTACCATCATGGCGGGACCCCGGATGATCACTTCCCCTACCTCCCCGGGTTCTACCAAATCATCCGGTTCGGAAGGTCCATCTTCCCGGACCCGTACCACCCTGACTTCATGATTGATCAGTGCCTTTCCGGCAGAACCGGCTCGTTCCAACTGTTGCTCCGGATAAAGCACTGTAACCGCAGGACCCAATTCAGTCATACCGTAATACTGCAGTAAGTCGGCACCAAAAGCTGCATGGCACTCTTTCACCATCGCCGGTGCCATGGCTGCTCCCCCATAACCGCAGAGCCGAAGGGCACCCAAATCATAAGAGCCATGATCCTCCTGTAGCAGCATATTCCACATGGTGGGTGCTCCAAACATGACGGAGATTTTCTCCTCGCTCAAGGCCTGCAAGACCTGTTTCGGTTCAAACTGGCGGAGAAGCACATTACATCCTCCCGCATGAACCCGGGGCAGGAAAAAACAATGAAGTTCAGCAGCGTGATTCAGAGGTGCCGCTGCCAAGCCCCGGTCCTCATAAGTTAACTTCTGATCCGCAATCATGACCATGTTGTGGTCCAGCATATCCCGGTGTCGATGAATAACCCCTTTGGGTTTACCGGTAGTGCCGCTGGTATACATGATAATGTACCAATCAGTCTCTTCCACCTGAGCTTCGAGACGCTTT
>JAAYOX010000303.1 GCA_012520135.1 Clostridia bacterium | reverse complement strand
TTTAAGCCCCCACCTTTTCGGACTTATCCACCACCAAATCCCTGACGACCTTGTAGCCTTTTTGGGGCTCCAGGGTTACGTCACTGTCTACTATGGTATTGCAGGCCAGCCTGGTTTTACCGTTTACAGTCACATGACAACCCACGCATTTGCCTATCCGGCAAGAATAATAGAAGGCTAAGGAATGATCCAGCTTATCATATATGTGACGCAAAACACTTAATACTGTAGACCCTTTCTCTATGGGCACTTCATAAGTTTGATAGTAAGGCTCTTTGTCTTTGGAAGGGTCAAAACGCTTAACTTTTACTTGTACGGTTTTTGCTTCCATCAATTATCACTCCTTTAATCCATAGTCCCTGATTACCGGTGCCGGCTTAAAGTATTTCAGTTCTACATCTTTGATGGTCAGCTTGGTCTTATCCCCGTCTTTCTGAACCACAATATTCTTCAGCCAATTGATGTTGTCTGTCTTCGGAAAATCTCTCCTGTATAAAGCTCCACGACTTTCTTCTCTGGCCAGGCTGCTTTGAGCCACCAGTTGCATCACCTGGATAATGTTCCTAATCTGAAGCGCTTCAATCCATTCACGGTTATAAATCTTGGTCTTCGTTTTAACAGCCAGATTCGGTTCTACGTCTTTAGCCAGCTCTTCTAGTTTCTCTAAAGCTTCTTCCAAACCTCTCTTTTCTCTCACTACGCCCACTTTCATCCAGGCCAGTTCCCGCAGCTCCAATCTGGTTTCTACAGCATCAGTGCCGCTGTCTTTGGTCAAAGGTCCGAAAAGACTTTCCTTTATGCCGGCCACTTGTTCTTGGTCTATGACTATGTCGCCTACTTCTTTGACGTACTCGGAGGCAAAGACTCCTGCCCGGTGTCCCCATACTTGCGTCATCGTCAGGGCGTTACCGGAAACACGGTTTGCTCCCATAATGCTGCCGGTTCCTTCTCCTGCAGCAAAAAGACCGGGTACACTGGTTTCACATTTCTCATTGATCTTGACCCCTCCGTTCCAGAAGTGAGAAGCGGGGCCTGTTTCCATGGCGTCCTGGGTCAAATCAGGTAAAAATTCCTTCATATTAAAACCACCGTAACGCCAATTAGCAATGTTGGACGGGAACCATTCAGCGGTAAATTCCAGTACGTTTCTCGGCAGATGTCTGAGAGAGAGATAAGTTCCGTTATTGGGACTGCCCTTGCCATCCAGTACTTGGACCATGGCTGCAATGGAGTTCACGTCACGGGTACTCATTTCCATTCTTACAGGATCCCAGTGCTTCATGTATCTCTCACCCAGGCGGTTTAAGGCATGGGCTTCTACATAGGCACTCAGCAGGTAGGGAAAGTCTACCCCGTTAAGAGAATCCGGTTTAATGAGGGTATAGGGGAGGAACATGGGAAATTCCATATCGATTAGTTCTGCTCCGGCTCTGTAGGCCATAGCCAACCCGTCCCCGGTCAGTTCCTCGGGAGCGGTAGTATTCGGGTAAATACGCATGGCTCCACCGGTACAGAGAATTACGGCCTTCGCTTTTATGACATAAAACTGACCGGTGTTAATATTAATACCGCAGGCTCCGACTGCTTGTCCATTGTTGAGAAGAATATCGGTAACCATGAAATTATCAATAACTTTCACATTGTCTCTTTTCTTGATTTCCTTGACCAACACCCTGGGAAACTCTGTCCCGGGAATCCAGATGCCCCTGGGATAGCTGTGCCCGGGTGCATGGGTCAGTTTATCAATCCTGGCACCCCAATCCACCAATTCTCTTACTCTTTCCGGTGCTTCGTTGCAATGTATTTTGACTAATTCCTGGTTATTGATATATTCTGCTTCTTTGACCATGTCCTCGGCAAATTTCTCAGGACTGTCATTTGGATCTCCAGGCAAACCAAATAGCTCAATACAACTGCGACTGTCTACATCAATATCTGCGTCTGCGGTAAGGGTTGCTCCTGATTTCCCAATTACTCCTTTGGTAACTACAAGAATATTCAAATCGTGCTTAGATGCTTCCAATACTGCCCTGGCACCGGCTCCTTCGCTGCCTACTACCAGAATGTCCGTGAGGAGAATCTCATCAGCCAAATTTTCCAGATTGCTCATGTTGCTACACCTCCGCATAATTGTTAGTAAACTAAAATTAATCTATCGTGATGCTAGCGCTAGCCTACCCTCTCAAATTGCAAAAACCATGCCAAGAGTTCGCCCTTGTTTTATCAGGGTATTTGCAGCAAATGATCCTGAAATTAATTCTCATAGCTAGAAATACCGCCTAAACATTCGCAGAAAGAGAAAAGTTTTAGGAAAAACCTAGTTTCCGTAAACCATTTTTGGCAACAGCAAAGAAACGTCCGGGATATATGTTATCAAGAGCAATACCAGAATACTGATCGCCACAAAAGGCATGACCGCTTTCATAATGTCTATAATTGGCAATCCAGTAGTAAAAGCTGCGACAAACAAATTCAGGCCAAAGGGAGGAGTGAACATGCCGATCGCGGCGTTGGCCACCATAATCACTCCAAGATGGACCGGATCAATTCCCAATTGAAGGGCAATTGGATAAACTAGGGGAGCCAGGATTACAATCGCCGAAGAGCCGTCAATAAACATGCCGGCCAAAATCAGGATAATATTAATCCCAATTAAAAACATTACCGGGGAACTGTTGCTTTCAATAACTAGCTTGGTCAAATCTTGCGGGATTTGCCCAACTGTCAACAGCCAGCCAAAAACCGATGCCCCGGCTAATAGGACCATGACCTGGGCAGTAGTGATGGCCGATTGAACAGCTGCCTGGTACAAACCTCGTAAATCCAGTTCCTTGTAAATGACCATTGATACAAAAAATCGGGAGTATTAATTTTTTTGTGTAAATGGTTTTGCCCCTTAATGCTTGCTCGACTGACTTAGAATTAGTTTGGACGCCTACGGCTATCTGATGATAAACGATCAGAACAGCCGGTTAATCTTTGCTTTTGTTAAGTATTATCACTCAAAGTTTTCATTTAGCCATTGTTTTATAGCTTGGGTGTTCGTGACTAGCTTGAATTCTCCTCGATTTAGAATCTCAGTATCATTTTCTATATTGGTCAGTAACATTTCTTTTTTTAGTACATCAAAAACTTTTCTGGGAACAGTTTCCGGCGTCATTTTATAGCTGCTTTCGTTAATGATTTTTTCCTTATGCATTTCAGCCAGTTGTTTGACTGTAATTGTTTCCTTGTCAAACTTGTCAAATTGCTCAACAATCGAATTAACAATATGCTTAAACAGGGGTATAGGAATAAGGTTTGTGTACCGTGGTCCCGAGGGTGGATTGTAAATTAAGCGCACAGTATTGTTGCTAACATCTATATGCCACTCCATATTGAAATGAAGAAAAGATACAATGTAGTCACAGAATTTTTGCCAATTGTTGAATGCGTTTTGCACCTCATCAACTTGTCTATTAACCAAGGTTTTAACTTGCTTCAGCCGGTGAGGATGAGCACCGGTAAATTCAAAATTTAAGAACTCTTCATACATTTCCAGTGCTAATTTAAAGCCTTCGTGAATATTTAGAATTTTAGTTTCAAGCAAATCATTTGAACCGGTGTGTGACATCAAATCAACCCCTCCCAAGTAGTATTCAAATAAATGATATGACTGATTGAGGGATAAAATGCCAATTTTGTTTATTGAAGGCTCAAAGGGATTTGAAAGGAACTAACAAATACGGAATTATACATGCTGGCTTTATTATTACAGCCAAAACTTTTTGGCTTCTTCATAAATTTCGTGATATCTGAGTCTTTTCGCAACAGCCCAAAGCGCTTCAAAATCAGACAAGTATTCTCCTTTATACAGGGATAAGAGCTTTCTTGCCTGCTCCTTGGTATGCTGAAGCTTGAATTCTCCGTATGTCTTTTCAAAAAGGTCGGTATCAAGAGAGATTTCGTCCCGGCAGATAAAATAGCGGTTGTCCCGGCAGATGACCGCTTCCCCTATGCCGGCACATTCAAGGTCATTCTTCAAGTGCCGCAGATTTACTGCGATCAGGTTTTTAATATTTATGGAATCCGACTCCCGCCAAATGGCGTTATAGATCTGTTCCTTGGTCGCTCCCCGGTCGCCTGTATCCAGCAAAAAGGCCAAAAGCTCCCGTTCCTTTTTGGTCCGGAATTTTAAAAGCTTTTGCCTGTCTCTATGCACAATTTCGCACATTTGACCGCGTTGGGATAATCGGATATGGCGGAAAAATATCCCATGAGTCTGGCCAGGACAACGCTTTTCAAATAAGCTCCCGACCTGTCGAGATTTTCAAAGATCTCCCGGACAATGTTTTCCTTCGGGTCATTCGTAAAAATAAGGCTGCAGGTAAGACGTTGCATTTTGGCCCAATGCATTTGAAAACTGGTCTTACGGTAAAGAGGCGCATACTCGTCCGCCAGGGTAAAATATTTTGAGGCGTTTTCGCCGTTCATTTGATCAATAAAGGTATTCAAGGCTTTCCAGCATGAGCCTTGTATCTTTTTTATTCAGGACATTATCCAGCATTTGCGCATCCAGCACATCAAAGCAGGCGGATTTTTGCAGGAAATCCACCATGTCGGAATTAAGATTGGCGATACATTCGCGGAAAAGATAGGCATACAAAGTTTCTTTACCGTAGGAAGTAATGTCACCAACGGATATGCCGTTCTCCAGCAATACCTTGAAGGAGCCGACGGCCAGCGGCCACCCCTCCGTGGAACCGTAAAGGTCAGGATCGTCAAAACCCAGAAGGCCGGGATTGCATCTGCACAATACGAAACTGATTGTGATAAATTCATAGTATACAAGTCATGCGTGGTCGATGATTTCTTTGATTTAAGCACCGGAATTGCAGGCGAAATACTGCAGAAGTTTATCAACTACCGTAAAAAACTTGCCATTGTCGGAGATTATTCAAAATACACAAGCAAAGCTCTTAAGGACTTTATCTATGAAAGCAATAACGGAAACAGTATCTATTTTGTACCGAGCATAGAGGAAGCCTTGCTTAAGTTAGATAGCGCTGAATAAGCCTAATATGTAACGACCGGATTCCAAGGGTAAATAAGACCGGACGATGCGTTTCTGCTCTTCCGGGTTTTTCTTTTTTGTACCGACCGTAATGGGATTAATGCTGACTAAAAATTCACGCTGAAATACGGATTTGAAGCTGTAGATGCAGGTGATTTAACAATTATGCAGTATTTTATCAGGGTAAGCTTAAAGAGCTACATTTGCTAAATGAAGAGTAGTTGAAAAAGAAGGTTTTGGTGTGTTCTTATGATCAACTATCAAGAATTCAAAACTATTCTTTCGTCTAAGAATAACATGAATGTCTACCGTGGGTGTACTCATGGTTGTATCTATTGTGATTCCCGGAGTGAGATTTATGGAATGACCAACACTTTTGAGAACATAGTAGTGAAAACAAATGCAGTAGAATTGCTTGATCAAGCATTAGCGAAAAAGCGTAGTAAATGCATGATCACAACCGGTGCCATGACAGATCCGTATATTCCTCAGGAAAAGGAAATCAAAAACACAAGAAAATGTCTTGAGGTTATTGAAAAACATGGCTTCGGGGTGTCTGTGCTGACCAAGTCCGACTTGATTCTACGGGATCTGGATATTTTGAAAAGAATTAATCAAAAAGCAAAATGTGTGGTTCAAATGACGCTGACAACTTATGACGAAGAACTTTGCAAAATACTGGAACCTAATGTTTGTACCACCAAAAGACGTTTTGAAGTATTGTTGGAAATGCATAAGGCCGGTATACCAACCGTAGTTTGGTTAACACCCGTCCTGCCGTTTATCAATGACAACGAAGAAAATATTCTGGGTATTTTAGATTACTGTAAACAAGCAAAAATAACAGGATTGCTGGCTTTTGGCATGGGAATGACTTTACGAAAAGGAAACAGAGAGTATTATTTCAAAAAGCTGGATAAGCATTTTCCCGGATTAAAGCAGGAGTATATGAAAAGATTCGGTTTATCTTACTGGCTCCCAAGTCCAAACAGCCAAAAACTCATAGCCATTGTAGAAAAGTTTTGCAAAGAAAATAATGTAATTTTTGGAGATAAAGCGGTATTTAGATTTTGCACTCTATTTCCTGAGCACCACATTCAGCTTTCCATATTTGATGCAGATCAGTAACAGGTACCGGAGGTAACGGACCGTAGAGCAAGCGGCGGCAAAATGGGGTATTCGCCAAAATGAAGGTTATGGTCAGGCCGTATGGCTTGGCCTTTTTCTTAAGGTGATAATTACTAAGTTCACAAATTTTTTCAAAATCTGCCTTGTTTCGTGTTATAATAAAAAAGGTTAGAATTTTTTCATTTCATATTTTCGAACTTTTGTCTCCGGTAAAGGCTTGACAAAAGAGATAAGCATACTTATACTAATAGTAACGATTCTTAATAACTAATTTTTGTTCTGTGGTTAGAATGAAACCTGAAAGCGGGATTCCCGTTAATAATGAATGGTTAGTTATTAAAACAGCTCAGAAGAGCAGCGTTAATAATAATTAAAATAAAGGGGAGAGGATAATATGAATCTCAAAGGAACCAAAACGGAAAAAAACTTGTGGGAAGCTTTTGCAGGTGAATCCCAGGCCAGAAACAAGTACACTTACTTTGCTTCAGTCGCCAAAAAAGAAGGCTATGAGCAAATTGCAGCCATCTTTGAAGCAACGGCCAACAATGAAAAGGAACACGCAAAACTCTGGTTCAAAGCCCTTGGAGAACTAGGAGATACCGCGGCTAACCTGCTTGCTGCTGCCGAAGGTGAAAACTACGAGTGGACCGATATGTATGAGCGTTTTGCCAAGGATGCAGAGGAAGAAGGTTTTACCGCCCTGGCAGCCCAGTTCAGAAAGGTTGCTGAAGTTGAGAAAGCCCATGAAGAAAGATATCGTGCACTGCTCAACAATGTAGAAACGAAAAAAGTATTTGAAAAAGCAGAGGAAATCAAGTGGGAATGCCGGAATTGCGGGTACTTGATCACCGGCAAGAAAGCTCCCGAATTATGCCCGGCTTGTGCTCATCCCCAAAGCTTCTTTGAAGTGAGGGCAGAAAACTATTAATCCTATATTAGTGCAGAGAAAGAATAACTTCCCCTAGGACAAGGTTATTCAAGGGCTGTCGCAAACCAACTTTACCGGTTGTTTTGCGGCAGCCCGTTTTTGTTGCAAATGCCAATCAAACAGCTTCTTTGTGGACGAGTTTTCCAATTTGACTTATTTCAGCGGGCTTTTGAAAGTGGGATTGGCCGTAGATGTGAAATGCACCTCACTACTCAGTACACCGCTTTTCATGACCAGAGCCCGGAGTATTTTATTGTACATGACAATGTTTTTGACTCGTTTTACTGCAACGCTGCGGATAAGTGGCTGTATTCTTTTTTTGTACCTGGCTTGGAAACCTTCTATGCCTTCGTTCAGACTTAAAGCCAGTGCATGAGCACTTTTGAAAGCAAAACTAAGACCTTCCGCAGAACTGGGGCTGATGAATCCCCCGGCTTCGCCTATCAGGGCAGCAGAATCATTACCGGAAATGATCTCGCTTGTTCGGGGGCGTATTATTGGGGCCGCCTCTCTTTTAAGGGGACTGCTGAACCGGAAACCATAGTCGTTGAGTTTGCTTTTCAGCAGATTGTATTTTTGCCTGGGGTCTTTTGATGGAATCAGGGCTGAGCCAATCAGCAGTTTTCCGCCCTTGGAAATAGTCCAGGAATAAAAGTCGGTTACCTCACTGTCAAAGATTGCACCGTAATGGGGAACCTCCTTATCGGTTTCAAACCATTCCTGGATGGCTATATATCGTTTAAAGGAATCCCGGTCCTGAAAAAGCTGTTTGCGGAGACCGGACAAGGCACCGTCGGCACCTACAACCACACCGGTCGTCTCCTGGTAAATCTTCCCTTTGTTAGTGAAGGTAACGGTATAGCCTTCGCTACATTTTTTGACCGCTTCAAGCTGGCATTCCATTCTCAAATCAATATTGTCCGGTATTAACGATACCAGCCATTCGTCAAATCGCTCTCTATTCATATTAAAATAAAAACGCTGGTAATACCGTTCTAAACTATTGTCAAAATCGATAGTTCTGACCAAAAAAAGCTGGGGGTTTACCAGAACACCGGTAGGCACCGCAAGGCCCAACCTGCCCA
>JAAYOX010000302.1 GCA_012520135.1 Clostridia bacterium | reverse complement strand
GACTTTCGGCATGTTGCCATCGACGGTTGCTACATAAAAAACCCGGTTGTCAGTGAGAAATTTTAAGACTTCATCCATATAGTTTTGCTCCTTTCAATATTATGATTGTACTATTATCAATAGTATAACTTATATTACTCCTGTGTTCAAAGGTATTTATGGTAATGTTAAACAGGACAACAAACAAGAAGCCCCGGACAAGCAGAGGTTAAGCTCATATCCGGGGCTAGTAATTTGTTCTTAGTTGTTTTTAGCAACAAAAGGTACCGTTGTATTGGCATTGGGCATGACTAAAATTTTGGCGTCTCGCCCCAGCTTTTCCAGGGCTTGTTCCAATGCTTCCTCTACAGTAGCTGCCGGATGGAAGAAACAGTTTTTCACCATGTCCTCAGGCATCTCGGAGACAAGATAACCGTCCTTTTCTTTCAGCACTTGGCAGAAGACGACTGCTTTGTGTGCTCCCAGTACGAATTTTTCCTGAACCCATTTGATGGGATCGTCAACGCTTTGGGCACGGGTAATCCAGCCTTCAAACAGGGGCTCCCCGTAATGTTCCGGGCATTCCGCCACCAGGATGATGATACCGCCTTTCCGTACCGCATAACTGGCGTTTTCAAATCCTTTTTGAGCCTGGTACAGGTTGATATCTTTGGGGCTGCCGCCGCTGGAAGCGATGACTATATCGGCCAGGTGGGGGATAGAGCGCTTGTACATTTTGTCTACCCACTTGACTCCTTCCCGGTGAGCCTTGATCCGGTGTCCCGCTACTGCTTTGACGATTTCTTTTTTGGAGTTCAAGACCACGTTGACGATAAACTTGACCCCGGCCAGCCCTCCGGCCTCTTCAATATCCTCCCTCATGGGATTACCTTCCAGTTTTCCCGTTTCAGTACCGGGGTGGATCATACTTTGGTGGTTGGCCTCAACACTCTTTTGGCTGCATACTCCCGGAAACAGGGCTTTGTCTCCCGCCGTATAACCGGCATTGTAGTGAAACTCAATATTGCCGGTGGCAATAAGGAAATCAGCTTCCGCTACTTTCCTGAAGATTTCTACCGGGGTTCCTCTCGATGTATTGCCGATATGGACGCAGTCGTTACGGTCATGATCAAGGCATCTCAAGCGGGCAAACATCTCTTTCCCCACCAGTTGCTCCTGTTCTTCCCTGGTATGACCTCGATGGAAACCAAGACCGAATACGACTGTGATCTGGTCGTCCCGGACGCCGGCTTTGTTCAATTCCTCTACAATGGGAGGCAATATCTTGTGGCTGGGAGATGGGCGGGTAATATCGCTGACCAAGATAACTACATTTTCTTTGCCTTTTGCCATCACCGCTAAAGGCTCGGATTCAATCGGATTTGCCAAAGCCTGGCGGATCTCCTCCAACTCATCGGGAACTCCCGGCAAATCTGCCGGTTCCAGAATTCCCATCAGATTTTCTTTTGGTACAGCTACTTCTAAAGTGCCTTTGCCGTACTTCAGTGAAATTTGAGTTGACATAAATTTCCCCCTCCATTGTTTGATATATGTGAATCATTGTTTGTTTAATAAGATATCTTCCAAGGCAAGTCCCAATTCCGGGTATTGGAACCGGAAACCGGCGTTCAGCATTTTTTCCGGAATGGCCTTTTGCCCGTGGAGCAACATTTCCGACATTTGTCCCAGTCCCAGCCTGAGCAATGTTTCGGGAACGGTAAACCATGAGGGTTTTTGTAAAACCTCTCCGATTAATTTAGCGAAGTCTTTCATTGTTACCGGATTGGGTGCAGTTCCGTTGACTGGTCCTTGTATTTCTTCTTGGTCTATAATAAACTTCATCATCTCCATTAAGTCTTGCAGATGAATCCAGGACAGCCACTGGTTTCCCCGGCCTAAAGGGCCTCCCAGATAAAACCGGTAGGGCATGACCATTCGACTGAGGGCACCTCCGGTACCCAGTACAACCCCAATGCGGAGGGTGACTACCCTAGTGGAAGGGTTTTGCACCCGGTAGGCTTCTTTCTCCCAATTCTTGCAGACTTGAGCCAGGAAATCATTCCCCGCCCGGTCAATTTCGGTAAGTGTCTCATCCCCACGGGGGCCGTAGTAACCCACGGCTGAGGCGTTCAGGAGTACCTTTGGTTTCATTGCCCCGCCATTAATGGCCTTTACCAGAAGACGGGTGGCATTAATCCTGCTGTTCATGATCTCTTGTTTCACTGAGGCAGTCCAGCGGCGGTTGCCGATAGATTCACCGGCTAAGTTAACTATGGCATCAATTTGCTGAAACTTCTGAAATGTTAGCTGATCCCAATGGATGAGCTCAATGCTGCCAGGCAAGGTTTTGGCTGCATTACCCGGATTTCTGGTAACTACACTGATCCGGTAGCCATCAGACAACAGTTCTTGGATCAGGTGCCTGCATAAAAAACCTGTTGCCCCAGAGACTAAAACACGCATAGCCAACACCTCGTGTTATTCCAGTAATGTTCCAGCTTTACAAATTCTTCATACCGGTGACTAATACCTGCTCTGTTG
>JAAYOX010000301.1 GCA_012520135.1 Clostridia bacterium | reverse complement strand
CTCAACAGGTTTTTTGAAAAACAGCGACATAGAGATGAATCCTAAAGGGTATATCAAAGTGAATGAGCTGATGGAAACCAATATCGAAGGAGTATATGCTGTAGGTGACAACAGGGTCAAATACCTGAGACAGGTGGTTACTGCCGCCGGCGACGGGGCTACTGCCGCTGTGGCTGCCGAGAGATACATTGAAGAACTTAACAGTTTTAAAGAAAATGTCCTGGAAAGTGAGCAAAAAGTTTTACTGTTATTCTTCAATGCCCAAAATAATGAAAGTTTGGAATTCCAAACTTTGCTTGAAGAAGCCAATAAAGATTGCGGTGAAAAGTACAAAATAGTCAAAGTCGATCTGGCTACCAAAAAGAAACTGGCTCAAAAATATGCCGTAGATCAAGCTCCGGCTGTTATAATGCTGGATAAAGGGGAAGTAATTAAACAGTTGGAGTGCGTTCCGGATAAGGAAAAAGTTAAGCTTCAATTAGTTGGATAAAGGTTAAACACAAATGCCTCCTGCCTGTCCTCCTGATAGGTAAGAGCCATTTCAAATATAGGGCTCGGGAGCAAAAGCTTGCATTTTCAAGTTGTGAGTACTAAAGTCAGATTCATAAAAGAAAATATTGATTTGGCGCAAAAGGAGGACGGTATTATGCGCTACAGAATTCAAACTATAAAACCGCAGCAGTTCATCAACATAACCAATATGGTTGCTGAAGCGGTGAAAAACAGCAATGTTCAGGACGGAATCGCAGTTATATATGTGCCCCATACAACAGCCGGAGTCACAATAAACGAAAATGCTGACCCGGATGTTGTGGGGGACTTGATTTCTGCACTAGACAAAACATATCCTATAGATGGAGACTATCTCCATTTTGAAGGGAATTCTCACGCCCATATAAAGGCTTCCCTCATGGGATCCTCCTGCACCGTGATTATCATGGACGGAAAACTTATGCTTGGAACATGGCAGGGTATTTATTTTTGTGAGTTTGACGGACCTAGAAATAGGGAATTTTATGTGAAGATCATCAGAGGCTAAAAGGAAGGGAGAAATTTTTATGGAGTTCAAATTTTCAATGCCTACTGAAATATACTTTGGTAAGGATGCAGTTTTAAAGAATAAAGAAGTGTTCAGGGCAATAGGACATAAGGCTCTAATTGTCACCGGAAAGAGCTCTTCAAAAAAGAATGGCTCATACGATGATGTTAAAAAGGCTCTTTCCCAAACAGGAGTAGAATATGTACTTTTTGATGAGGTTGAGGAGAATCCGTCTTTAGAAACGGTAGAAAGAGGAAGCGATATAGGAAAAAAGAATCAGGTGGAATTTGTTATAGGTATTGGTGGCGGTTCACCTATGGATGCCGCTAAAGCTATCGCTGTATTTATAAAGAATCCAGATATAAATAAAGAGAACATTTTCAGTGCAGGAAAGCTTGATAGTATTCCGGTGCTAGCTGTACCCACAACTTCAGGAACCGGTTCTGAAGTTACTCCCTACAGCATTGTGACTTCCAAGCAAGAAAGGACAAAGAAGAATCTAGGACAAATAATATTTCCCCAAGTCGCTTTTATTGATAGTAAATATACTTTTAATCTCCCTTACGATATCACAGTCAATACGGCCATCGATGCCTTTACTCATTTAGTCGAAGGCTATTTGAACACTAACAGCACCTATATGTCAGATATTTATGGAGAAAAAGGTTTTGAGTTATTTAGATACTGTTTTGAAAAATTGATCAGCAAAGATCTGAATCAAGAATTTAGAAACAAGGTCATGCTGGCTTCCGTTTTGGGTGGAATCCAAATTGCGCAAAACGGAACCTCCCTACCCCATGGCATGGGATATCCACTGACATATTTTAAAGGACTTCCTCATGGCCTTGCCAATGGCGTTTTGACTACAGAGTACTTAAAAAGCTTCAAAGACCAGACTAAAATAAAAAGAATGTTAAACATTTTAGGGTTCAGCCATTTAGGAGAGTTGGAGACAGTTTTAAACAGGTTAGTCGGTGTAAAAATTGATATAAATCCAGAGGAAATTAAAGAATATGCCAATAGCTTTGTTATGAATAAAGACAAGCTAATAAATCACCCGGAAGAAGTAGGATTGGAAGATATTGTACGTATTTATAGTAAAAGCCTGCTCAAAAATTAGATAGAAGTATCTCAATTAAACGTTACGGCAGCATTGTCTACCCGCCTTATGGAAAATGTTGATGGTGACGTTTAAGAAAACGGCTCACCTATTACCAAGTCCTATGGAGGTGCGATGTATGGAGCAATTCAAAAATAGGTTTGGCTGGACTTCTTTTTACATGGAGTTTGCTGACAAGTTGTTAAAATATAAAAATAATCGTTCCCGGCTTCTTGAATTGGTTAAAGGAGTATATGACGAATTAGGCATGCGCTATCCGTTTTTGGAAAAGGACGGTAAGCCGGTTGAAGATATTTGCCCCTTTACCATATTTGGCTGTTTCAATAAAGGTATCACCAATGAAAACCGCATCGCTTTGATTAAAAGTTTCAGCAGTAGCCTCAACGTTAATGCTGAAGTGCCAACGGAATTTGACGGCATTCCGGTACTGAACAACATGAGAGCATGGTTTTTCAGGGGCAAAGACAAACGAAAAGAAGATGATATTTCCAACCTATGGGATCTGTTTGAAGCAGGGATAAACTATGGGGACAATCCATCGGAAATAACCAAGGCCGGATTTATTTCCTGTTATGACAAGGTTAGAAAACAATCCGGGATCAAGTGGAACCTAACCATGGGCTTATACTGGATACGCCCTTATTCTTATCTAAACCTTGATGAAAGAAACAGAAGCTACCTGACACAAGACGGGTCCCCTTATCGCGCGAGTATTACCGGAGTTTCTAATTTGAAGCAGCTCCCAAGTGCAAAAACCTATTTGGAGCTCATCTCTGTATGCCAAGCAATTTTTGCCCGAGATAACAACCCCCATCACAGCTTCCCCGAGCTGTCTCACGCAGCGTGGATCACAACATCTTCAGGCAATCAGCCTAAAACCGGTGAAAGAACATTTGGTTGGATTTTCCAGGGCAATCCCAAGTATTATGATGTTACCGGTGCCGTTAAAGAACTGGACGTGATCACCTGGAGCGTAAAGCAATACCAAAAACAGATCAAGAAAGGTGACCGTGCCTACATCTGGCTTTCAGGCCCTGAAGGCGGCATTATCGCTTCAGGAGTTATCCTTTGTGACCCGGAAATCAGAGAAAATGATGAACCGGATCCTTACGACCTTTCCGGCAATATCAATACCAAGGAAACCCCTGTAGTAGATATTAAATTGAAAGATAAGCTAACCAATACAGCCATCAGTAGGGAAGATTTCTTGGCAGATGAGCGGCTGAAAAGTGCGAGCATTATTACTTTCCCAAATGCAACAAATTATAGATTAACTAGCGAACAGGCTGACATCATAGACAGTATGATTAATGGCACTTATAAACGCATAGCACCCAAAATTTCAGATAAAACATCAGCTCAGTCGAGGCGATATTGGATTTATGCACCTGGCCAAGGTTCTTCCAAATGGGAAGAGTTTTATTCCCAAGGGATTATGGGCATTGAGTGGGACAAAATGGGCGACCTGAAACAATACCCCAGTAGGGCTGCCATGAAAGCCATAATGAAAGAACTGTACGGTGCTGAGTACTCATACATGAACTCAGCCCTGGCCACATGGCAGTTTGCTAACGAAATTCAACCAGGCGATATCGTTTATGCTAAAAAAGGGTTGTATAAGGTTATAGG
>JAAYOX010000300.1 GCA_012520135.1 Clostridia bacterium | reverse complement strand
TACTATTACGAAGCAGATATTATTGCCGGTGATTTTCATTACGTAAAAAAGTTTTTGCCTGACAGCTTGCCGGGTAAAACGATCATTACCAATACCGTAACCAAAGGGGATGTGGCTATGCTTCAAGCAAGGGGGATCGATTTGCTGATTACCACTACCCCGGAGTTGAACGGCCGTTCCTTTGGCACCAATGTGATGGAAGGTTTGCTGATTGCTGTCAGCGGTAAAGACCCAAAAAAGATTGGTCCCAAAGATTATGAAGAATTACTGGATCAGATTGGTCTTAAACCAAGAATCCAATATTTAGGAGCAACCAGTGCGTAAGGGCCTTTTAAAGGAGGAAAGCATTTTGACCATACCAAATACTTTTGCTTTTATGCTCCACCCCATAGACTTGGCTGATCTAAGTCGCAAGTTTCCTCTGGCCGACAGAGTTCCTAAGAGATTGTTGGAACAGGTAGTCAAGTATATGCCCCCGGTTAAAGCCTCCCGTATTACAGGAGTAAAATCTGACTACGGTGAAGCAGAGGGATGGTTTGTGGGTTGCACTTTGACCTCGGAGCAGATGGTAAATCTACCGGCACCGGTAGTTTTGAAAAAAATCATTCGAACCGGTCGGCTGGCAGAAAAATTAGGGGCAAAAATACTGGGACTTGGCGCTATGACTGCGGTAGTAGGCGATGCAGGGATTACTGTGGCCAAGGAATTGGATATTGCCGTTACTACCGGTAATAGCTATACTGTTTATACCGCCTTGGAAGGAGTAAAAAAGGCGGCGGAAATGATGGAAATAGATATAAGTAACGCAGAAGTGCTGGTACTGGGTGCAACCGGCGCCATTGGAGCTATTGCCGCCAGGATGATGGCCAGAGAATGTCGCTATTTGACCTTGGTAGCTCGAAATGACAGTAAATTAGACGGGCTTGCCCAACAAATTCTCCGTGAAACCGGACTGGTTTGCAGAATTACCAAGGATACCAGGAAAGCTTTGCGTCAGGCTGACATTGTTATTGCTGTTACCTCTTCTTCCCAAACGGTAATCGAACCGGAGGATCTGAAATCCGGTGCGATCGTATGCGATGTGGCACGACCCAGGGATGTATCTCACCGGGTTGCGGAAATTCGGGATGATGTATTAGTAATTGAAGGCGGTTTAGTAGAAGTACCCGGCGATGTGGATTTCGGCTTAAATTTTGGTTATCCACCCGGACTGGCATTGGCTTGCATGGCAGAGACCATGATGCTGGCTTTAGAAGGGCGTTTTGAGGATTATACCCTTGGCCGTGAGCTAACCTTGGAACAAGTTGAGGAAATTGGCCTTATAGCCGAAAAACATGGATTTCGTTTAGCCGGTTTTCGCAGTTTTGAACGACCGGTACCGGAAGAAAAAATTTTAGCCATTAAAAAGCGAGCTCAAGAAAAACGCCTGGAATTGTTACATGCCTAGTTTTGGGCAGCTATTTCATGGAAAAATTAGCCTGTTTAGACCCCTGCCTTAAGGGAAAACTACTTGACAACTAATTGAGGCGTTTATATAATATGCACAGTAGAAATCTCCAGTGGGGGACAAAAAGCAAGCACTGTCGAAACTATTCAAGGTTCGCGGTGCTTGTTAACGTACTTAAGGTCTTTTGTGCATGATTTGTCATATTGGTAATATGATGTATCATTACTGGGTGATTAAAGGAGCTGGAAACTGGGATGGCTGAAAATGAAGTTATTCTTACGCCGGAGGGGCTGCGAAGACTGGAAGAGGAATTGGAGAATTTGAAATCCGTCAGACGTCGGGAAGTGGCGGAAAGAATCAAGCAGGCAATTGAATTTGGCGATATCAGCGAGAACTCGGAATACGAGGATGCCAAAAATGAGCAAGCATTTATTGAAGGGCGCATTTTGACCCTGGAAAAGAAACTTAGGAATGCACGGGTATTGGATGATTCTGAAGTTGCTACCGATGTAGTATCCTTGGGTTCCAGAGTACTATTAAAGGATATAGAGTTTGGGGATGAATTAGAGTACTTTTTAGTCGGTTCTATGGAAGCAGATCCGGCTAATTTTAAAATCTCCAATGAGTCCCCGGTGGGAAAAGCCATTCTGGGAGCCAAAACAGGGGACATAGTAGAAGTAAACGTTCCGGCTGGGGTTTTGAAATACCAGGTATTGAAAATAAGCAAGTAGTTTTAATTGCTTGAAGATGCGCTGGATACCCAGCGCTTTTCTAATTGATAGGGATAGCCAAAATATCAGATCAGGAGGGAAGGGATTTTGGAACAAGAACTTAGCGAATTGCTGAAAGTTAGACGCCAGAAACTAGCTGAACTAAAAGAAATGGGTATCGATCCCTTCGGAGGGCCATTTAATCAGACCCATCATGCAGAGGAAATCTTGCAGGATTTTGATGCTTTTGAGAATGAAAGAGTGTCGGTTGCGGGAAGAATAATGGCAAAACGGGGCCATGGTAAGGCCAGTTTTGCTCATGTTCAGGATTTAACCGGGCAAATTCAAATCTATGTTCGTTTAAATGATGTTGGTCAGGAGACTTATGATTTATTCGGGAAATTGGATATTGGAGACATTATTGGAGTTACCGGCATAGTGTTTAAAACCCGCATGGGTGAGATTACCGTTTCCGCTGAAGAATTAGTCCTCTTGACCAAATCATTGCATCCCCTGCCGGAAAAGTGGCACGGGCTTAAAGACGTGGAACTGCGTTACCGGCAGCGTTATGTGGATTTAATCGTAAATCCGGACGTACGGAATGATTTTTTAGCCAGGATTAAAGCGATCAAAGCCATCCGGCAATACTTGGATGAACAGGGTTTTTTAGAAGTGGAAACACCTACCCTTCATACCATAGCCGGTGGAGCTGCGGCCAGGCCTTTTATTACTCATCATAATGCCTTGGATATCGATATGTATCTGAGGATCGCTTTGGAATTGCATCTGAAGCGTTTGTTGGTAGGAGGTTTGGAAAGGGTTTACGAGATAGGCAGGGTATTCCGTAATGAGGGTATCTCTACTCGCCACAACCCTGAATTCACCATGTTGGAATTGTATCAAGCCTATGGTGATTATGAGGATATGATGGTGTTGACGGAAAACCTGGTAGCCCATGCTGCCAAGGCTGTTAGAGGTACCACGGTTATACCTTA
>JAAYOX010000299.1 GCA_012520135.1 Clostridia bacterium | reverse complement strand
GTTCTATGCAGTTTGCAATTGTAAATTGCTTAATTGCGAGATAATCACTATAAAAAATTTAGTACTGAATTGAAGCAGATGGAGGGAAAGAGATGAAAACAGTTGTTATTGCATTAGGTGGAAACGCAATTTTGCAACCTAAACAAAAAGGTACTATCGAAGAGCAAATGGCTAACGTTTCCTATAGTGCTCAACAGATTGTCAAATTAATTCAAGCCGGTTACCGGGTTGTAATCGCCCATGGTAACGGACCCCAGGTAGGCAATATTCTGTTGCAGAATGCAGCTGCCAGGGATCAAGTGCCTGCTATGCCTCTTGATGTTTGTGGCGCAGAAAGCCAGGGTTTGATTGGCTATATGATTCAGCAATGCATCGGCAATGAACTGGCAAAAGCCGGTCTTGATAAGCAAGTAGCTACTGTATTAACTCAAGTAGTGGTAGACCGTAACGATCCTGCTTTCCAAAATCCCACTAAACCGGTAGGTGCTTTTTACAGCCAGGAAGAAGCGGAAAAGAATATGAAGGAAAAAGGGGAAACCTGGATTGAGGACAGCGGTCGTGGCTGGAGAAAAGTAGTGCCGTCTCCCGCTCCTAAGGAAATTAGCGAAATTGATACGATTCGGACCCTGGTAGAGAATGGTGTTATCGTAATTGCTGCCGGTGGAGGCGGGATTCCTGTTGAGAAAAAAGGTAATCAATTGGCCGGTGTAGAGGCCGTGATCGATAAAGACTTGGCTTCTGCCTTATTGGCTAAGCAATTAGGTGCAGATATTTTAGTGATTGCCACTGACGTCAGTCATGTAGCCATCAACTGGGGTAAACCGGATCAAAAGGATTTGGAAACTCTCACTGTTGAGGAAGCCAAAACCTATTTGGACGAAGGCCAGTTTGGTAAGGGCAGCATGGGACCGAAAGTGGAGGCTGCTTTAGGTTTCGTTGAAAGTGGAGGAGAAGCATTGATTACTTCTCTGGCTAATTTGGAAGCCGGTGTCAAAGGAGAAAGCGGCACCAGAATTATCAAAGGATAAGATTCATCCCTCCGGTAGTTAACTGCCGGAGGGATTTTCATTTTTTTAACATGTTTTAGTAGTGCCGGGGAATAATAAGAGAAACATTATACTTTAGGAGGCACTAAATGGCTAAAGAAGAAAGTTACCGCTTTGAGGGTCGCGTAAGCTACCATGACACTGTGCAGGATCTTTATGAAAACAGGTTGAAGCCTGACGGAATGAGTACTGTCTTTGATAGGTTTGATCCCCAGGCCAAAATCCGCTGTAATTTTTGCTCGGAAGGACTTAGTTGTCAGCTTTGTAGCAACGGGCCTTGCCGCATTTCTCATAAATCTGGGGCCGAATTAGGTGTGTGCGGCATTAGTCCCGATGCAATAGCTATGCGTGATTTCTTATTAAGGAATGTAATGGGGACGGCTACATACTCACACCATGCCCATATGGCTTTCAGCACCTTGAAGTCCACTGCCCAAGGGAAAACCCCGTTCAAAATAACTGACGAAGGCAAACTGATATATATGCTGGAGAAGTTAGGGTTGGAAACCACAGGAACCCCGGAGGAAAGAGCGGAAAGATTGGCAGACTTTTTCATCGCAGAGTTGTCTGCCGATTATCGGGAGCCTTCCAAAACTATAACCGCTTTTGCTCCGGCTGCCCGGCAGAAAGTCTGGCAAGACCTAGCTGTTTTTCCTGCGGGAGTGCTCCACGAAATTAAAGATGCCACGGCCAGTTGTTTGACTAATGTGGACGGGGATTATATTTCATTGGCAAGGAAGGCTTTAAGGTTAAGTATTGCCTGTATCTACGGTGCTCAGATTCCCCTGGAAATGGTGCAGGATATCCTGTTTGGCACTCCTTTTCCTCATGAGG
>JAAYOX010000298.1 GCA_012520135.1 Clostridia bacterium | reverse complement strand
GCAGACCGGCTACAGATCTGTAGCGGCAGGAAAACCGTACATGCTGCGGGCTTTGGTCACACCGCTGACTACCGACTTAGCCACCGCCTTGGCAGCGAGTAAGCCCAGGGCATTCAAATCCGCTTCCACTTCTCCCGTACCCAGGACGAAAATAGTGTCCCCGTCTACAAATGTATGGGAAGGAATGATTGACCTGGCAAAGCCGTCATGGGCCATGGAAGCAATTTTTTTTGCTTGAGCTTTAGTCAGTTTGGCGTTAGTCACTACAATACCGATGGTAGTGTTACCTTTGAAAAGATTGGTCCGTTCCGCTTTTTCCGCCGCTGCCAATAAAGCTTTCTCAGTACCGGTGATGTTTTTCCGGTCTTGGTCCAGCATTCCGGCAATTATCTTTCCGGTAGCGGGATCCACCACATCTCCCAAGCAATTGACGGCAGTTACGGCGCCTACAATCAAATCTCCTACTTGATAAGCCGCCGTACCCAGGCCTCCCTTCATAGCGTATTGAGGCCCCAGGTACTTCCCGACAGTAGCTCCGGTACCCGCTCCTACGCAGCCTTCCTCCAATATTTCTCCTTTACCTTTGGCATTGACGCAAGCCTCGTAACCCATTTTCTCATCGGGACGCACATGGGGGCTACCGGCTACCAAGTCAAAAAGGACTGCTCCGGTCACGATAGGCACCCGGGCAACTGTGACATCAAACCCTGCCCCCCGTTCTTCCAGGTACTTCATGATACCGGCGGCGGCATTAAGGCCGAAAGCACTGCCTCCTGCCAGGAATACCCCGTGTACCTGCTCTACCAAGTTAGCCGGGTCCAATAAATCTGTTTCCCTGGTACCGGGAGAACCACCACGTACATCCACCCCGGCAGTGGCCCCCTCCTCACACAGGACCACGGTACAGCCGGTACCGTTCTCTAAATCCTGGGCATGGCCGCACCGGATACCGTCAATGGACAGAAAGGGAACTTCCCGCATTTTCTCACCTCATTTTAATTCTTTACTTGGCTTCCTTTAATCAGAGGGTAAGCCAGCAGGTAGCAAGCCAAAGAAAATACCACCAGTAAGGCCATCACCGTTTCTTGATTATTTTCACCAAATGTTGCATTAGCAACATATTCGATTACTCCAAATAACCAGTCGCCAAAGGCCGGGAACAGCATGATCCCGCTCAGAAAAGCTGCTCCCAGTACCAGTAACAGCTTCCAGCTAAACCGGTATAAAACAGAAACCAGCAGGAACACACCGGCTGCTACGGTAGCGATAACGACAAAATTCACCACCAAAGAAGTCAGCACGATGAGCGCATCTATGGTATATGTCCGAAACATGAAAGAATGCTCCAGGCCGAAGAAAATAAAAGCCAGTCTTTCTATTAAGGAAAGTCCCACCAATATTGCCGCCATGACTAATGAATGTAGAAAGTTAAAAATTGTGCAGCTCAACCAAAACTCCCGCCTGGTACTACCCAAGTTGAGATAATAGGTAAAGGCTTCCCAACACTGGATCCCCGTAGCCACCCCCATAAAAATAACCACCGCCAATAAATGGCCTCCAACCACAGTCTTGACATCAGGTGTCACGCCGGTCCCTTGGGGAGTAAAGTAAAATATTATCAAGTATTGGAAGGCCATTATGGCCAGGATGACGCCCCAAAAAACCGTGAATCCCGGTTTTATAATCAGGTACTGTACCTTGATTCCTTGGCTTAATCTAGACATCCCCTTCACCTCTTTCGGCAGTTAAATAGATAAACAGCTTTTGTAACGGCATGGGACCCACCTCAAGTCCGGCAGCTTCCATAGAACCGAGTTCTTCCTGTGTCAAACGGTCGTAAACCCCCGCTACTGCCGTTTTGCCTAATGTATCCCGGTAAATTACTTGTTTCCCTTTTACCCTGCGTTCTACTTCCCCTTGTGAACCGCTGATAAAGAAAGCTTTTTCTTTGATTTTGTCCGTTTCGTCGATTAGTTTTACTGACCCCTGTTCCAGGATGATTACTTCCTCAAACAAGTTAGCTACTTCGTCAATCAAGTGAGTCGATAAAATGATAGTCCTGGGCTTCTCTCCATACTCCTCCAGCAGCAAATCGTAAAACAGTTGCCTGCCGGGGGCATCCAATCCGATATAAGGCTCATCGAAAATAGTCAGGGGAGCGCGGCTGGCCAAACCGACAATAATACCTAGCTGAGACTTCATGCCCAATGAAAGGGATTTGTAGTTTTTCTTCAGATCCAGCTTGAAGGCCTTAACCAAGCGATCAGCCAGTTCTTGATCCCAGTTAGGATAATAGGTGGATGCAACTTTCAGGGCATCCCTTGCTTTCATATCTTTTAAGAAGGTACCGGTTTCCCTGACGATGCAGACCTTACTTAAAGCATTGGCATTTTCGTAAGGTGTCTCTCCAAAAAGTTTAATTTCCCCGGTGGTAGGAAAAATCTGACCGGTAAGCAATTTTAATAAAGTACTTTTGCCTGCACCGTTCCTGCCCAGCAAACCGTAGATTTTGTTTTCTTGCAAGGCGACACTTACCCCATCTAACGCCTTGGTCTTGCCATATAATTTGCCAAGGTTCCGCGTCTCTATTGCATAAGTCACCGGCTCTCTCGCCCTTCGTAATCCTTAATTAAGGTCAACAATTCCTCCCTGGAGATGCCTAACTTCCTGGCCTCCTGAAACAATTCCGCTACGGTCTCCTGTACAAACCGCTGCTTCCGCTTATCTATAATCACTTTTTTGGCCCCATCAGCCACAAACATGCCGATCCCCCTCTTCTTGAACAGTATTCCTTCCTCCACCAGCAGATTTATGCCTTTGGCCGCTGTAGCCGGGTTAATCTGAAACATCTTGGCGAACCGGTTAGTGGAATAGACTTGCTCTCCCTCTGCCAAGTTGTCCCTCAATATGTCATCTTCAATCCATTCTGCTATTTGCAGATAAATAGGTTTTGATTCATCCAGGAAAGGTTTCACCTCATCACCACCTTGGTTCATTACTTATGTAACTAAGTATAACACCAGTGATGTCCTCCGTCAACTGTTTTTATAATCAGATTAATGAAATATTTCACGAATCATGAAGGAAAAACTAAATATCCGGTGGAATATACTTAAAAGGAATGAAACAAATTCCATTAAAAATTAGGTAACGGCAGGTGATCTCCATGAGTTTCCTGGCAAAGCTTTTTAACAGGAAAAAAGAACCCGTACGATTCCTGCAGGCAATTCAAATTGAGGTAAGCTCAACCTGCAACGCCAATTGTACTTTTTGCCCCACTACCTACATTAAGGCTCCTAATGAGCCACAATTCCTCCCTTTGGAACTTTTTGAAACTTTAGTTCCTTATTTCTCCTGGCCCCGTTGGGTCTACCTCCAAGGCTGGGGGGAGCCTTTTCTCCATCCTGACCTGTGGAAGATGGCTGAGCTGGTCAAACAGCAAGGGGCTAAAGTAGGAATGACCACCAATGGTACCCTCTTAAACCAAAGCAACATAGAAGCTCTTTTTCAGTCCGGTGTAGATCTAATTTCTATTTCCTTGGCAGGAGCGAACCCGGCCACCCATAACAGGGTACGGAAAAACACCGATCTGGAACAAATTCTCACCGGCATCGAGATGATCGCCGGGGAAAAGGAAAAGCGAAAAACTAAACAACCGACCATTAAGGTCTCTTACATGCTGACCAAAGACACTGTCTCCGAACTACCCGAAACCCTGAAAAGAGCTTATGAACTGGGAATCAATGAGTTTTACTGTACCAACCTGGACTACGTCTTCAACCAAGAAGCTGATAACAATAAATTATTCACCTACTCCGGTACCCCGGATCCCGCCTATGAAGAAGCCCTGGGAGCGGCAAGACGCATAGCCCATGAGAAAAACTACATCTTTGTCGATTATCCTCTTGTTGTCAAAGAACAACTGGCCTATTGTGAACAAAATCCGGTTAACTTTATCTTCATTACCGCCGGAGGAGAAGTGACTTGCTGTCCCTACCTGTCCCGGCATGAAAATCCACGTTACTTCAGGGATGAAGTGACGACCCTGCCCAGAAAATCTTTCGGCAATATCAACAACAACACTTTGGAAGAAATTTGGAACAATCAGGATTATATTGAATTTCGCAATATCTTTGCCGCCCGGATCGCCGCCTACCAGGAACTGATGGAAGTGTGGGGGGATTCGGAACCCAGTCTCATCGTCTTCGAAGAATCCGAAGAAAAATACTATGCAGCCCTGAAAGCTGCTCCTCTACCGCCGGAATGCGATACTTGCCATAAAATCTACGGCTTCTGACAAAAAAGAGAACCCAATGATCATTGGGTTCTCAAAACACAAAACCTCCGTCCCCCTGTGTATTCCTACCTACCAGAGTTTAGAGACATACTGGATGCCCAAAGAAGTAAGAGCTACCGAAACAGAACAGGCAAAACCCAGCACAATAGGTCTTAATCCATAGCTAAACATTTTGCGAAGATTTGTCTTTAAACCAATAGCCGTTAAAGCTATAATGATGACCAATTTTCCGGTACGGGCCAGACCTTGAGCAACCTCAAGAGGTACAAAACCTAATGTATTGATTATAGAGGCCGCCAGGAAACCCAGTACAAACCAAGGAAATACTTCTACTAAGTTAAAGTTGCTCCCTTGGCCTTTCTTTTTGGCAAATAACAGTGTCAATGCTAAAGTCACCGGCACGATCATTAAAGACCGAGCCAATTTCACGATAGTTGCCATATTACCCGCCTCATCACCAAAGGCATACCCTGCCGCAACAACTGAAGAAGTATCATTGATGGCTGTTCCTGCCCAAATACCAAATCCCATATCACTCATCTGCAGCAAGTGGCCCACCGGAGGAAAAATAAAGACGGCAAGAATATTAAAAAGGAAAATGGTAGAAATAGCATAAGCTACTTCCCTATCATCAGCCTTAATGACCGGAGCAGTGGCGGCAATAGCCGAACCACCGCAAATAGCAGTGCCCACCCCAATTAAGGTTCGAATATTTTCAGACAGGCGCAAACGACAGCCGACAATCATGGCGGTAGCAAAAACAGCTGATAAAGTAAAGAACACTAACAATAATGATTGGCTGCTCACACTAAGTACGCGATATAAATTCATTTCGAAACCTAATAAGATCACGGCTATCTGGAGTCCCTGCTTTGAGGCAAAATTAATCCCTCGCTCAAAAATAACGGGTCTTTGCCAAAAGGCCAGCAAAATCCCGATTAAGATCCCGAAAACCGGTCCCCCAATAAGAGGTAGCATCCGACCTAAGTACCATGCCGGAACAGCCCCGACTAAAACTAAAATCAGCCCCGGTAAAACACTGGTTTTCTCTTGTCTCATGATTCAGCACCCTCCCGTCAAAGCTTCAATTAATACCATACCACTTGCGTTGCTATAAGTAAAATAGTATGATTTTATAAATACAATAGGTATTTACCTATGCTTATAGGAGAGAATTATGAATTTAAGACATTTATCCATCTTCATTTCTGTCTGCAACGAGGGAAGTATGACAAAAGCTGCAGAAAAACTATATATGACCCAGCCGTCGGTTAGCCAGGCCATTGCTGAATTGGAACGTCATTACCGGGTACCTTTGTTCGAACGTTTCGGAAAAAAACTATATTTAACGGAGGCGGGG
>JAAYOX010000297.1 GCA_012520135.1 Clostridia bacterium | reverse complement strand
TAGCTTTCGGATTCACAAAAACCCGCCAACTTTGAAAAGGACGACCCAATTCCAGGATCAGAAAGCCGGCACCGATACCAATACAGATTGGGCCGAGAAAATTCCCTAAAAGGGAAACTCCTACCTTGTCATAAAACAAATCCGCCAGACCCGCGATACAGATCATGGCTCCGCCCATCCCGGCGAAGAAAAAGTCTACTGCCAGCATCCAGCCCCATGTATCATGTCTGTGATTCATAGTATCTTAACCCCCTATTAACGGATGTAAAACACATAAGCATCAGTATCAAGTTCACCCATCAGCGGTTCAGCCTTTTCTCTGTTTACAAGCTGGAAGACTTGGCTGTTTTCATCCAATAGATCGCCAAAAATCCGGGCTTTTTGGTGGCATGTTTTGACACAATAGGGCTCCTGACCCCGGTCAACTTGTTCCATACAAAAAGTGCATTTTTGGACGATCCCTTGCTCAGGAACAAAGCTGCGAGCGCCATAAGGGCAGGCCATCATACATGCCTTACAGCCAACACATTTAGCTTCATCTACAAAGACGATACCATCCTCCCGCTTTTGGGAAGCCCCTGTGGGACAGGCATTGACACATGGTGCATTTTCACAATGCATGCACAATAAAGGCAAGTGTTCCATGTGAACATCGGGAAAGACTCCTTTAGGACCGACAGTAACTACCGGATTATGAATCACCTCAACGGGTAGTTCATTATGAATTTTGCAGGCTGCCGTACAGGAGTGGCAACCGATACAGCGTCGAGTATCAATGACCATGGCATAACGAGGCATTTCCTATTCCTCCCTTTCATTGGCGTCAGTTACTTTGTAGACCCGGCACAACAACCCCCGGTTAGCCCAGCTCCCGCCAATGGGATCGCAATCTTCAGGAGCATCGCTGGTCAACACATTGGTATTGGACTCCAGGCAACCGCCTAAGACCGGTTCCCGCATGTCTCTTTCGGGGAACCACCAACCCCGTTGTGTCACTATTACTTTGGGATGTACTGCCTGAGTGAGATTGGCTTTTTGCTTCATCCTGCCTCTTTTCGTTTCGATCCAGATCCAATCGCCGTCTTTAATGGACAGCTCTGCCGCCGTAGCAGGGTTGATATCTGCATAAGGTTCATGCCTTAAAAACCTCAAATCTTTGATCTGGAAATGTTCCGAGTGGTGAAAAGGCATGACTGCTGCGCCGGTAGTCAAAACCAGAGGATATTCTTTGGCTAATTCCGGGTTGGAATCCTCATTTTCAACAGGTGGAATGTACTCGGGCAATGGCGAATAGCCCAATTCCTTTAAGACACTGGAATACAATTCAACTTTACCTGAGGGAGTGGCAAATCCTCGTTCCTGGTACCGGTAATATTCTCTTGGCGGGAAATGGTAGCGATAGTACTCTACGAATTCATCATAGCTCTCCACTCCATAGGCCGGGGCAAAAGGCGAGATACGATAGAAATTGGCTTCCTCCAGGGTTTCCCAAGGCCACATTTCCGCCTGACCTAATTTAAGCCCCAAACCGCGCCAAAATTCATAGTCGGTTCTGCGTTCATAAAGAGGTTGGATTGCCCGTTGGGATGCAATCAAAAAGTCGGAGCATCCATAGGTATTGGTAATCGTGGGCCGTTCCAAAGCTCCGGCAATGGGCAGCACATAATCGGACAACATGGCTGTAGGTGTGAGCCAGTACTCACAGGTCACCAAAAAGTCGACTTTCCTGAGGGCTTCCAGGACTTTTTTGCTGGCACCGTAAGAGTTGACCGGGTTTGTAGCCGACACCAGCAAAGCTTTAACAGGATAAGGTTCGCCGGTGAGAATGGCATTGAAAACCGTGGGCGGATGAGCCTGGCACATCCATTCGGCAGTAGGGGCTTTACCCCAATAATTTTTCGTAATCTCAGCAATCCGGCCATAGCCCGGCCAGGTAGTCAGTTTAAAACGGTCTGAGCCCAGTTGCTTGGCTTTCTGCTCTTCAGGCAAATAGTCGTTGGCTTCCATTTCTTCATCGGTATAGTAGTCCAGGGCGGGACCGGGTAAGATATCGCCTCCGGGATTGTCAAGGTTCCCGGTAACTGCTCTGAGTAAAGCCCGGGCATGCATGGCTGCTCCGGCAGGTTTACCGAGCTGGTCGATGGCAACGCCCCATTGGATGTTACCGGGTTTTTGGGTTGCGTAAATGTAAGCACTTTCACGAATTTGCTCCGGCGATAACCAGGTCAGGGGAGCGGCCCAGTCCGGGGTAAATTGCTCCACATGGTCGGCTAACTCGCCAAATCTCGTACACCAGTTGGTGAGAAAATCCCAATCGCAGAGGCCTTCATGAATAATTACATTTAGCCAGGCCAGGGCCAGGGCCAAGTCGGAACCCGGGCGCAGGGGTAGCCAAACGTCGGCTTTGGCCGCTGTTTCGCTGTAGCGGGGATCGATGACGATTACTTTTAGGCCGGCTTTTTTCATGTCACTGATGGAACGCATAAAGGGTAAGGTAGATGCGCCGGGGTTACAGCCCCATAACACCAGGCAGCGACTCTGGGCCAGGTCAATTTCAAAAGGGCACCAGCCGTAGATAGCTGTTTCCACCATGAAAGTTGGGATCCAGCATAAATGGGCATTGTGAAAACAGTTGGGGCTGCCAAACAAGTTCATAAACCGCCTGCGTGCCCAGTCATCGGTTCTTTGGGTGCCTCCGGCGGTAGCCACCGCTTCGGCTCCGAATTCATCTTTGATTTGTTGCAGTTTTTGGGCAATCTCATCCAGTGCCTGGTCCCAGGAGATTTGTTCCCATTGGCCACTGCCTTTGGGTCCTACTCTCTTCAGGGGATAATTGACCCGGGCAGGATGATCCAAGTGCTTTAATGCACTGTTTCCCCGGCAGCATAAGCCGCCCTGATTGGTGGGATGTTCCGGGTCTCCTTCAATTGCCAGCACTTTGCCGTCTTTAACGTAAGCAAGTACGCCGCAGTTTTGGTGACAGAAGTAACAACACGATTTTTTTACTTCAATACCTTCTTGTTGTAAGTCAATTTTCATAGTCATCAATTGCCTCCAGTAAAGAAGTTTAATAAAGCTGACTACATATTGGAGTTACTGGCTATCTAAACCTGAATGAATGGGTATTCATCACCTCCGGTAACTATTAGCGACTTAAATGGATTAACTTTTTAATATTGCAATTTTTATGCCAAGGAATAAGGGGGTTTAAGCCATGTATTTCAATTGCTTTGAGTAGAAAGCTGTTTCAAAAGTTACACTTTAGTATTAAAATGAGAAACTGTTTCAATAAGAGACTGTTTTGGTACAGCAGCGTGTTTTTCTTGCTTCATAATGATGCCTCAGATTGTCTTTGGACAACCGATATGATGATTCTGATTTTATTGACTTTTGCTTCGCCGGCGGCAAAAATGGAAGGGCTTTATCTAAAGATGCACGTGGAATAAGTTACAAGAGGACTGTTTTAATGCAAATATCTCTTCGGTTTTGATGCTATTTAAAATGCCGGTGCCGAAATGGAGGCAAATAAAATAGCTGGCATAGAATTTGCTCGTTTATTAAGGGCATAAAAGAGTTTTTGGGAGGCAATAACGAGTGCTTGGACTGGAGAGGGGGCGATATTAATTATAACTTTGTTTTCACCGCTAATAATTGCCGATCGTATACCGATTAGGGGCAGACGGCCGCTTGCTTAAAGGTACAACATTTGATGACAGCATCAAAGTTGCCGCAAGGTTGGCTGAGTCCTACGCAGACTGCCTGGATTTACCGGGAGGAATCAGCGGCTATCTTAAAAAGGAAGGATTTTTTCCTACCTTACTGAAGCTATTAAACAGGCTAATTGAAAGTTTGAAAGGAGTAGAATTATAATGAAAATAAAACAATTGTCTTTAATTGTCTTATTGATGCTGGCCTTCATTGTAGCAGGGTGTTCCGGCAATACGGTTCCTGCAGATCAAGGGGAAAACCCAATTGATAAAGATTGGGAGACCGTCTTGGCTGATGCCAAAGGGACTACCGTTAATATTTACATGTGGGGCGGTGATGAGCTGACTAACTCCTGGATGGACGGCTTCGTCGCTGATAATCTCCTTGAACAATACGATATTACCCTTAACCGGGTGCCGATGGGACCGGACGAGTATTTAAATAAGCTCTTGGGCGAGAAACAGGCCGGCAAGCAAACGGGAACCATCGATATGTTGTGGATTAACGGGGAAAACTTTAGGACCGCCCGCCAGGCGGATCTCCTTTGGGGACCTTTTGCGGAAAAAATACCTAACTTCCTACAATATGTAGATAAGGATGCCCCCGATATTGCATACGACTTTGGTTATCCCGTGGAAGGATATGAGGTGCCCTGGGGTAAGGCCCAATTCGTCTTTGGCTATGATACGGCCAGAACGGCAGAACCGCCTAAATCAGCTGAAGCGCTGTTGGCTTGGGTCAAAGACCATCCGGGACGTTTTACCTATCCTGAACTACCTGACTTTACCGGCAGCGTATTTGTGCGTCAATTGATGTATGAGCTTTGCGGAGGTTATGAAGCTTTTCCCTATACGGATGAGGTGGACAAAAAGGCTTTAGATGAGCAGTTACAGCCTTTGTGGGACTATTTAAATGAAATGAAACCCTACTTATGGCGGGAAGGGACAACCTATCCTTCCGGAGTAGCTATTTTGCACCAGCTGTTTGCCGACGGGGAGATCGATCTT
>JAAYOX010000296.1 GCA_012520135.1 Clostridia bacterium | reverse complement strand
TGTTAATCGCGGGCTTCAGAGGAGCTCGGTTTGGGGATAAGCTCAATCGCCTCAGATGCCTCCGAAATCGCACCCTACGGGTGCTCATGCCGTCGGCATTATCCCTCAGGCTCCTTTGCTCTTTTGATTTTGGCTCCAATTCAGCCCTTCGATTAACTCCGGGTAGATTTCGTCGATAGTATTAGGCACCCGTTCGGGTGCCTAATCGATTAAAAAAAAAACGCCGTTAGGCGTTATATTCAAGCTGGAGCCCACAACCGGGATTGAACCGGTGACCTCCGCCTTACCAAGGCGGCACTCTACCTACTGAGCTATGTGGGCATGGTTGCGGGGGAGGGATTTGAACCCACGACCTCCGGGTTATGAGCCCGACGAGCTACCAGCTGCTCTACCCCGCGTCAAATATAAATATGGTGGAGAGGACAGGATTCGAACCTGTGAAGGCGGTGCCAGCAGATTTACAGTCTGCCCCCTTTGGCCGACTCGGGAACCTCTCCATTTGTGGGCCAGTCTCGTGACTGACAAAACTCATTATAACATCCCCTTAATACTTCGTCAAGGGGCTTTTAAAAAACCGGTTAATACCGGTTTTTAGCATTTAGTTATCTCGTTTTTCCAGGTATCGCTCCAGCTTTCTTTTGACCCGCTGCAACGCGTTATCGATGGATTTAACGTGTCTGTTCAGATCTAAGGCAATCTCCTGGTAAGACTTGCCTTCCAGGTAAGACATAAGCACTTTCCACTCTAATCCGCTTAAAATCTCACCCATTTTTTCTTCGATGTCATCAAATTCTTCCCGGGAAATAATCAATTCCTCAGGATCGGTAATTTTCGTACCGGAAATAACATCTAAAAGAGTGCGATCGGAATCTTCATCGTAAATAGGCTTATTCAAAGATACATAGGAATTCAAAGGTATATGCTTCTGCCTGGTCGCTGTTTTGATCGCTGTGATGATTTGTCTGGTAATACAAAGCTCGGCAAAAGCACGAAAAGAGGATAATTTATCACCACGAAAATCACGAATGGCTTTATAAAGCCCGATCATCCCTTCTTGAATGATATCCTCACGATCAGCTCCTATTAAAAAATAAGACCTAGCTTTCGCCCTGACAAAGTTTTTATATTTGTTGATTAGGAATTCTTGTGCTATATCGTCCCCTTCTTGTGCCAGTTCCACAATATCCTCATCGATCATTACCTCAAAACTGTCACAGGCCATCCTTTGAGGATTCACACTCATCACATCGCCTCCACCTCAAAATTTGCTAGGCTCAATGCATCAATCGGGCTTTACAGCATGTGCCGAAAGTCGATCTAAAATCCCGAAAAAGGATATAAAAACAAATTATTAGGTTGTCCAGTTACAATAGTAATTATAACGGAAACAACCTTTAAAAGCAAGCTCCTGAAATACCACCCTACCCTTTCACTCGTCTCTCCGGAGTTGCTCCAGAGTCTGTCGGAGTTCTTCTCCCAGACGGCCGGAGAGGGTGGAACGATTCTCACTTTGTCTATAATGCCTCTTGCTTTCCTGACGGGTCTGGAGCACCAATTCTCTCAACTCCCGGGATGAGATTCTCAAACCTCCTTTGCCTAAAACTATCCGCTGCTGCAGCCAATCGGAGGTGGCCACCGTCACCCGGTTATCGCCGGCAAAATTATACACCAACCGTTCAATAACTGCATCGGCAGTCTCACCCTTACGGGAATAGATGATCCTGACACCGTTAATAATCTCTACCTGTTCCTGCCCTTCCACCTGATGGGCATCAAAAACAAGGATAACCTGCTGTCCTGTTAATGCTTGATAATTAGACAACAATTGGATTAAATAGTCCCGGGCATGGGCTAAATCTTCAACTTTAGTGTGGTCAAATTCAGGCCAGTTGTTGATCACATTATAACCGTCAACAATTAAGTAGTGAATTCCTGTATTCATGATCTTTCCCTACGCTGCCGAACAGCCTCATAAAGAGCTACGGAGGTGGCAACCGAAGCATTTAATGAGTTTATTTGCCCTGCCATGGGAATCCGCACCTTAAAGTCACAGGTATCTTTTACCAGCCGGCTCAGGCCTTTCCCTTCGGCTCCAACCACCAATACGGTAGGGAGCTTCCAGTCTGCGGCATAAATCAGCTCGTCGGCCTCTCCATCTAACCCTACGATCCACAGCCCAGCCTCTTTTAGCTGAACTAATGTCTGAGTCAAATTAGGGACCCGGGCAACCGCCACCGATTCGATGGCTCCGGCGGAAGTTTTGGCTACCGTGGCAGATAAAGAAACACTCCGGGCCTTAGTTATGATTACTCCATGAGCACCGGCAGCATCCACTACTCTGAGGATTGCCCCCAGGTTATGAGGGTCTTCCAGGTGATCCAGGGCAACCAATAAAGGCTGCTCATTCTTCCTTTCAGCCTCCTTCAGCAAGTCCTCCACAGTCACATAATCTTTTGCCGCCACATAAGCGACTACCCCTTGATGCCTGGCATTACGAGTTAACTGATCCAGGGATTTTCGATCTGTGTTCTGAATGGGGATCCCTGCATTTTCCGCCAGTTTAACTATGTGTTTTAGACTTCCTTCCGGCTGTACCACCAATAACTTATTGATAGAACGCCGGGATTTTAAGGCTTCCAATACAGGATTCCTCCCATATAGTAACTCAGACATATTAGTCACTCCATCTTGTTCAGTAATGTATACTAACCCTACCCTGAAGGTATTCCTGCTTTTCCTAGTCTTTGGCGCCAAACCGTTTTTTTATGGTAGGAGTTCGTCCACAGGACATGTCCCCTTCATAACAGACCCCTTCAGTTTCGCAAGTAGGGCCTGCCTTGGCAAACAGAATGGGAGCCTGGGCCCGTACTTCTTCCAGCATCAACTTGGCCAGCCGGCGAATTTCCCATTGGGCCCGGGTACACAAGCGATGTTGAAAAAAGTTTAACAGGCTCCGGGCATTAAAGGTGAATACCACTTTTGTTTCACAGGCATTTGGTAACACATACCTGGCATCTTCTTGGGGCACCAGTTCTCTTAAAGTCTTATAGGCTTGATTGATGTCCGCCATGGTCCGGTTGAACAATGCCAGGCTCTCAGGATTACGTTGAATACTGGGGGGAACGATGTATTCAAAATCATCTTCCCTAACATACCTTTGGGATTGCTGTGAATAGGAAGCGATGCGATGCCTCACCAGTTGGTGTGTCAAGGCCCTGCTTACTCCTTCTACGGCAAAGGTAAAACTGGCATGTTCCAAAGGGGATAAATGTCCCAGGGAAATCAGTTTAGTCAAAAAACGCACTTCGTCTTCCCGGTTAAAACTCTCCTTTAAGTTCTCCACACCCACCGAAGAGTAACACAAACGAGCAGCCAAGGCCACTGTTCTTTCCGGATCCGGTGTCCAGTTGATTAAGTTTACCTGCATCTTCGTCATCCTTCCTGTCCATGTCCATACTCAATCAGTTGACCTAATTTGGCTAAAATCTGCAGCAATCGTTCCTGAGAGCCTTTAAGATATAAGTAGCCAATGAGGGCTTCAAAGCCGGTGCTGTGGCGGTACTCCACCACATCTGCACTTTTAGGGACATGCCCTGACTTGGCATTTCTGCCCCAGCGAACAACATCCAATTCCTCTTTAGTCAGCATTGGTTCCAGTTCCCTCAGAAAAGCGGCCTGAGTGCCGGCCTTGACATAAGAGACTGCCTGGCGATGTAAGTCCTTCATCTTGTTGGAACCTTGAGCTACCAACAATAATCTAACATAAAGCTCATACACGGCGTCTCCTACATAAGCCAGGGCCAGAGGAGACATGGCTTCAGGTTCAAGAGCTAAATCAATGTTCCCCGGTATTGGCATCATTGCTCTGCTCTTTTCCACCGCACCCCGTGGGGAGTATCTTCAATGATAATACCTATTTCTTTTAAACGATCGCGAATGCCGTCCGCTGTGCCCCAGTCTTTTTTGGCCCTGGCTTCCTGCCGGAGCTCAATTAGAAGTTCCACCAGGGCGGTGACCATTGCCCCATCTTGGTTGTGCCGGGCAGTTTCCTCTCTCTGCAAAGGTATCCCCAGGACTTCCACTACCATCTCTTCCAATACTGTCAGCGCTCTTTTCAACTGTCCCAAAGCACCCGGTTTTTGCGGCAAATCCGGTTGATTGGCAAAGCTATTGCTGACCCGGCACAATTCAAAAACAGCTGCCAAGGCCAGAGAAGTATTAAAGTCATCATCCATGGCTTTAATAAACTCCTCCCGGCACTGTTCTATTTTCCGGGCGGTACTTTCCTCCGGTAAGTAATCATCATTTGCATTCACCGAAGTCAAAAACGCGATTTTTTCCTGTAAAAGTCCTTTGGTATTCTTGATCCGATCCAGTGCCTTTTTGCTTTCCAGCAACTTTTGATCATCAAAATCTAAAGGACTCCGGTAATGGGTTTCCAGCAGGAAAAACCGTACTACATCAGCGGGGAATTTGGCCAGGATCTCCCTGACCAAAAAGAAGTTCCCCAGGGATTTGGACATTTTCTCCTGGTTGACAGTAATGAAACCGTTATGCATCCAATACTTAGCGAAAGGTTCTCCACAAGCTGCCTCCGACTGGGCGATTTCGTTTTCATGATGAGGGAAAACCAGATCCGCTCCGCCTCCGTGAATATCAAAATGAGGGCCCAGGTACTTCAAAGACATAACGGAACATTCAATATGCCAACCGGGCCGTCCCATGCCCCAAGGGCTTTCCCAGGCCGGTTCCCCGGGCTTAGCTTGCTTCCATAAGGCAAAATCCAGCGGATCCTTTTTGCGGGCATCTACTTCCACCCTGGCTCCTGCCTGGAGTTCATCCAGGGAACGGCCGGAGAGTTTCCCATAGCCTTCGAAACTGCGAACACTGAAATAGACATCTCCCTCTACCTGATAAGCAAATCCCTTGTCAATCAACTGCTCAATCAAAGCCACAATATCAGGAATATGCTCACTGACCTTGGGGTGGACACTGGCGGGCTTTACATTAAGGGCTTGAGCGTCTTGGAAGAACTCCTCAATATACTTTTGGGCCAATGCCAAGGGATCTGTACCTTCCTCCTCGGCCCTTTTAATGATCTTGTCATCCACATCAGTAAAATTTTGCACATACTGGACTTGGTATCCCCGGTAGGAGAAATAACGCCTGACTGTATCAAAGAAGACCAGGGGCCGGGCATTGCCCAGGTGAATGTAATTATACGTGGTAGGTCCACACACATACATTTTTACTTTACCCTCTTCCCCCGGGATAAAAGGTTCTTTACTGTGTGTTAGAGTGTTGTAAATATGAATACTCATTGGAACGTCCCTCCAGTTCTTCAATCCTTTTTTCCAACCGCTCGATGTTTCGCTGCAAGCAGAGAATCATTTCCGCCACCGGATCCGGCACCTGATCATGCCGTAAATCAATTTCCGAGTAATCTGTTTTGTCGGCGATGTTCCTTCCGTCCCGGACTACAACCTTACCCGGCACTCCTACTACTGTGCAATTGTCGGGTACATTCCGCAAAACTACAGAACCGGCTCCTACCTTGACATTGTTGCCGATAGTAATGTTGCCTAAGATTTTGGCTCCGGTACTGACCACTACATTGTTGCCGATGGTAGGATGGCGTTTACCTTTCTCCTTACCGGTACCGCCTAAAGTCACTCCTTGATAAAGGGTAACATTGTCTCCAATCTCCGTGGTTTCACCGATCACCACTCCCATCCCATGGTCGATGAAAAGGCCTCTGCCCACAACGGCACCGGGGTGTATCTCTATTCCCGTCAGGAAGCGGTTAAGCTGGGAAATAAATCTGGCTATAAAGTAGAATTTCCGCCGGTAGAACCAATGGGCCATCCTGTGCATCCATACGGCATGCAAACCGGGATAGGTTAACAGCACTTCCAGTACGGTTTTGGCAGCAGGATCTCGCTCAAAAACAACTTTTATATCTTCCTTTAAACGGTTAAACAACGGTATTCCTCCTTTCAAGCTTTGTTCACTACGCTAATATAAAAAAACCTCCGTCTCCAAAGTTTCAGAGACGGAGGTTGCTCCGCGGTTCCACTCTGATTTGGCAACGCCAAAAAAAGCCTTTGCCAACTCATGGGGGATAACGGTCTGAGCCGGAGCAACCTACTAACTAAAATAGTATTCGATTGCTCATTCAGGAGGGCACTTCAGCAACGCCCGCTTCCCAAAGCCGCTTTCAGCCCATGACGGCTTCTCTCTAAGGGAGGTACCCTGCTTACTTTCCTCCATCATCAATTTTGCTGTTTACTTTATTGAAATATTATACTCAGGCAAAAGATCCCTGTCAATAGCTTTAAACGCCTTCAGTCGCCGCTTACCGGCGATCAGGATGCATATATTCATTGTGGGTCAAGATAAAGATAAGCCTGTAGTCTGACTGAGACGCTGTAAAACTTTTTCTTTACCGAGAATCGGAATAATATCATGGAGCTCCGGACCGTGCATCTGGCCGGTCAAGGCCACCCGGATAGGCATGAAGACTTGTCTGCCTTTGAGCTTCAACTCTTTGGAAGTTTCCTTCAAGAGCTTTTTCACACTACCTGTCTCCAGCTCTTCTGCCCCTTTTACCTTGGCAGCAAAGAGTTCAACCACCTGAGGCACTTGTTCTTCCTTTAATACGGCAGCTGCTTCTTCATTTTCCGGTTTGATTTCGTCGGCAAAGAAAATCTGAACATGATCCACAACGGCACCGACATAAGGTAAATAGCCTTGTACAGCTGCTACAATTTTGGACGCTTGCTCCCGGTCTTCCGGAGTTAAAGTTTCCGGCAAGTACCCCTCCTTTATCAAATATGGAATAGCCATCTCCGTAATCCGTTCCACAGGGGTTTGGCGAATATAATAACCGTTCAGCCAGTTTAATTTATCCAGATCAAATACCGCCGGGTTTTTGGCTACCCGGTCCAAAGAAAATTGCCGGCACAATTCCTCCATGCTGAAGATCTCTTCTTCTCCCTCCGGAGACCAACCTAAAAGGGCCAGGAAATTAACCAAGGCCTCGGGCAAATAGCCCTGCTCCTTATATTGAACTACGGAAGTAGAACCGTGCCTTTTACTCATTTTGGTCCGATCTTTCCCCAGGATTAAAGAGATATGGGCAAAAACCGGCTCTGCAAGACCTAAAGCCCGGTAAATCAATAATTGCCTGGGGGTGTTGGACAAATGTTCTTCCGCCCGGATCACATGGGAAATCTTCATCAGTGCATCGTCGATAACCACCGCATAATTATATGTGGGCAAACCGTCCGATTTTACAATGATAAAATCCCCGATTCCATCACTTTCAAAGGCAACTTGTCCCCTCACCAGATCATCCACCACAATATTTTCGCCTTCAGGAACCCGGAAACGAATTACCGGTTTGCGACCTTCTTTACGATAAGCTTCCTCCTGTTCCGGGGTCAAGTCCCGGCAATTACCTAAGTAACGGGGCATTTCCCCCTTGGCCAGCAAGGCTTGTCTCTGTTCTTCCAACTCATCTTCAGTACAATAGCAACGATAAGCATGGCCTGTTTCCAACAGCCGGTCAACATACTCTTGGTAGAGTTCCAGCCTTTCCGTTTGACGATAGGGGCCGTAGGGTCCACCCACATCTACCCCCTCATCCCAGTCAATCCCCAGCCAGCGCAAAGAATCCTTAATATTCTCCTCGGATTCCCGGCTGGATCTTTCCAAATCCGTGTCTTCAATTCTCAGGATAAAAGTGCCTCCCGTTTGCTTGGCCAGCAAATAATTGAACAATGCTGAACGAACTCCACCTATATGTAAAGGACCGGTAGGACTAGGTGCGAAACGAACCCTTACTTTTTCCACAAGTCAATCCTCCTTTTCATCTACCAACCACTGCCAATCAATAACGACAAAAGCATTATAGCACTATACCAAAAGACACTGCAAGCTAGATTTCCGCCAGGGTAGCTACTGCCTGGGCGGCAATCCCTTCACCTTGTCCGACAAAACCCAGTCCCTCGGTAGTAGTAGCCTTAATATTAATCATCTCCACTTTCACCTGCAAGGCTCCGGCAACCTTCCGGCGCATTTCACCGATATAAGGAGCCAGCTTGGGCCGCTCAGCCATAATTACTGCATCAACATTATGGACCAAAAAACCCGCTGTTTTTATCTTTTCCCTAACTTGTTCCAATAAAACCAGGCTGGATATACCCAAATAAGCAGGATCCGTATCGGGAAAATGCTGCCCTATATCCCCTAGCCCGGCGGCACCTAAAAGAGCATCGCTAATGGCATGGAGCAATACATCTGCATCCGAATGGCCTTTTAACCCTAAGGAATAAGGGATATTTACTCCTCCTAAGATCAAAGCCCTGTTTTCGGTCAACCGGTGCACATCGTAACCTATTCCTACCCGCACTGTCCCTGTCTCCTTTCCCAAATAGCTTGAGCCAGATCATAATCTTCCGGAGTAGTCAGTTTAATATTCTCGTAATCCCCTTGGACCACTTGCACCGGTTTACCCAATTGTTCCAGAAGACCGGCATCATCAGTAGCTACCAGATTTTTGGCCATGGCCTCAGCATAGGCCTCCAACAGCCAGTCTTTGCGGAAAGCCTGGGGTGTCTGGATAGCCCATAAGTTTTTTCGTGGAGGGGTAGTGATTACTTTCCCTGCGTCGTCACAGATTTTGATGGTATCTTTTACAGGCACTCCCGGTACTGCCGCTCCCGTCTCCTCTGCCGCCTTAAGCACACGCTCCAGTAAATCCGGCGTGAAAAATGGCCGTACACCATCGTGTACGACCACCCAAGAACAATCTTCAGGCACTAATTGAAGGCCATGATAAACTGAATGGCTCCTTTCCGAGCCCCCTGTTACCACGGCAGCCACTTTCCTCAACTGAAAACGGGAAAGGATTTCCTTGGCCGGCTCTACTTCCTGGTTTCCTACTACCAACACTATCCGGTCTATTAAATGGGTTTGCTCAAATAATTCCAAAGTATGAACAAGGATCGGACGTTCTCCGATCTCCAAATACTGTTTGGGGATCTTGCTGCCCATTCTGCTCCCTTGCCCGGCAGCCAGAACAATCCCGGTTACTTTAGACACCGGACGGCACCTCCAAAGATAGATGGTTGGGTTTCTGAGCCAATTTCGGCTTGGCAAAAATCATCCGGCCCGCTGCAGTCTGCAGCACACTGGTGACCAGCACTGAAATGGTCTGGCCTATGTAGCGCCTGCCGTTTTCTACCACAATCATTGTTCCGTCATCCAAATATCCGATTCCCTGCCCGGCTTCTTTACCGTCTTTAATGACTTGTACGACCATTTCCTCCCCGGGCAGCACAACCGGCTTCACTGCATTGGCCAGTTCATTGATGTTCAGGACTTTTATTCCTTGAAGTTCTGCCACTTTATTCAGGTTGTAATCATTGGTGAGGATATCCCCGTTCACCAATTGAGCCAAGCGCACTAATTTGGAGTCAACTTCCTGGATATCATCAAAGTCCTGCTCGTGAATTTTCACTTTGATGTCCAACTCTTTTTGAATCCGGTTTAAAATATCCAATCCCCTGCGGCCCCTATTTCGTTTAAGCAAATCCGAAGAATCGGCAATATGCCGTAGCTCTTCCAGTACGAATCCCGGTATCAGCAAAGTCCCGTCAATAAAACCGCTTTTGCAGATATCTGCAATACGACCGTCGATGATCACACTGGTATCCAGTATCTTATACAGAACCTTAGTCTCACCCTTACCTGACTTATCCTTGCCGGAACGCCAGTTGGAGACGACAGACAGGAGATCGTCTCTTTTCTTGGTACCCACACTCCAGCCTAAATAACCCAGTACCAAGCTGGCTAAAATGGATAGATAGGGCCCAACAATAGGAAAGCGGTAAAAAGAAACGCCGAATAAATTGGCAATTATAAGTCCCAAAATCAAACCAACAGCACCACCGATAATGTCATGGGCCGGAATTTTGTTGAGTGCTGCTTCAAATTTTCTGGCCAATTGGATCAGCCCTGATATAATAGGCGGCGCTATACTATAGCCGATCAAACCGGCCACAATGGCTAACAGAATCACTAAAGACCATTTTACGGTCGGTTCAGGGCCATTCCAAAAAGGCAAAACCAGCATTCCCACGGAAAAACCGGTATAACCGACAGCTATCATAATTAAAACTCGAAGCGCGTTGAATACCATCATTTCTCACCTCCTTTGCCTAGTTTTGCTTCTCTTTACTATTATTATACAAGGAACTGGAAAATGCTGCAAGAATGGCTGGAAAGCTACCAATGGCTTGTCCATCGCAAAAGGGAGGTACCAAATAATCTTCAGGCACCCCCTATTGCTTGACTGCTCTTAAGCCAGCGCACCTTCCAGCCATATTTCCATTTGCTCTTCCCCGGTTCCTTTAGCCAGTACCAACTCGCTAATCAGAATCTGGCGAGCATTATCCAGCATCTTACGTTCTCCGGTAGATAAGCCTTTTTCTCGTTCCCTTAAACTAAGGTTGCGAACTACTTCCGCCACTTCCAGTATATCACCGGTTTTTATTTTCTCCAGGTTGGCTCTGTATCTGCGGTTCCAATTTGGATTGGAAACATCCTCCCTGTCCTGCAAGACAGATAGCACTTCACTGATTTGCTGCTCATCAATAACTTCCCGTAAACCACTTTCCTCAACATTGTCCAAAGGGATCAATACTCTCATGTCCCCATTAGGTATACGCATCACATAATATTTGCGAATCTCCCCCAGGATTTCTTTTTCTTCAATCGCCTCGATAATCCCGGCACCATGCATGGGGTAGACAACTCTGTCCCCGACATTAAACACCTTACCACCTCCTAGAAGGTCATAGTTAATTATAGCAAATACTCCCGGGGACGTCAAAAATTTTATTATTATATCACAGCCCTTTTGCCTTTGTAAAGGGGTTTTACTAAAAAATGTCGTATTTTTAGAGGCCCCAGCTAAATTAGAAATTTAAAAAGCGAATAAAGGCATCCTGGAACTCAGAAAGGGTGGATAACTCCAAGTGCTGAGCTTCCTGGGCGGCCGCTGCCGCCTCCTGCCGTGCCTCTTGGGAAATCAGTGCCAGCTTGGCCCCGGCACCCGCCGCATTGCCTACTGCCCGGATTTTTTCCGGGTCCACAGGCGGCAACAACCCCATACCTAAAGCAGAATGCTTGTCAATATAGCTACCGAAGGCTCCCGCCAGCAATACTTCATCCAGTTCTTCCGGACTCACACCGCCATGATTAAGAAGAACCTCAATCCCGGCTCGAATGGCTCCTTTAGCTAATTGGACTTCCCTCACATCTTTTTGAGTGAGATAGACGGGTTCTCCGCCTGTTTCCTCCGAGGTGGCCAGGATAAAACGGGCTTCGGCACCGGAGCCTTGAAGCCTTTCCCTCACTGCCTGAGGCAAATGGTCAGCTTTATCTTTTGGAGTCAAGCGTCCGCTGGGTTGCAACACCCCTACCCTAAACATTTCGGCAACAGCATCCATAATACCTGACCCGCAGAGGCCTTTAGGGGAAACATCTCCAATCACTTCATAGGTTACCTGTTCATCAATCTGGACCTTCTCAATGGCACCTGCCTGAGCCCTCATGCCACATTTAATCTGGGCCCCTTCAAAAGCGGGCCCGGCAGCAGTGGAACAGGTGAGGAGTCTTCCCGGCAAGGCCAGTACAATCTCACCGTTAGTACCAATATCAACAGCCAGGACCGACTTTTCAACATGGTGCAATCCGGTACTGAGGATTACTCCCAAGGTATCCGCTCCCACATAGCCTGCAATATTGGGCAATACATAGACCTGAGCATGGGGATGGATTCCTAACCCTACCTCTTTGGCTTCCGCCTTGACCATGTGGGCAACTACCGGAATAAATGGTGCCGGAGCCAAATGTCTGGGGTCAAGACCCAGTAACAAATGATTCATGGTGGTATTGCAGACTATGGCAGCCTGGTATATTTCTCCAGGGGTGATTCCGGCTGTAGCTGCCAGTTTCTCACTTAACCGGTTGATTACTTGTACTACTCGTCTTCTTAATTGCCCCAATTCCTTGGGTCCTTTGGCCGCATGCTGGATCCGGGAAATCACGTCGGCACCAAAAATATTCTGCGTATTTCCGGAAGAAGCTGCCCCTATTGTTTTGCCGGTGGTCAATTCTACTAAAGACCCCACCACTGTGGTGGTACCGATGTCAATAGCAAGTCCGTAGAGACCCTTTGCCACGGTATTACCCGCCTCTACCGCCAGCACTTCCTCCCCGGCCATCACCACTGTCACCTCATGGTTTGCGGCCCTGAGCACATGGGGTAAGGAACGCAACGCTTCCAGTTTCAACTGGGCCGGCCTTTCTAAAGCAGACAACAACCGGTCTGCATCAGCTTTCTGATTAGACAGAGAGGGAGGCTCCACTTTAATGTTCTTTTTGACTATACCGGGATCAGCCTCAATGTCCCAGTCGCTCTCAGTCAATGCTGTCTTACGGCTTAAATAAATTTCCTGCTGAGGTATCTCCACTACCAGATCGGTAGTTACCTTATGCTGGCAAGCTAATACCCAGCCGGTAGTTTCTCCTTCCACAATATTCATCTTACATTTCCCACAGACACCCCGGCCACCGCAAGGGCCTTCAAATTCCACTCCGGCTTCCGCAGCAGCCATCATCAGTGTCATCCCCGGTTTCACGGATACTTGTACGTTTTCCGGCAAAAAAATAATCCTACATCTATCCATCTGGCCCAACTCCTTCTCTCCCATATTACCAACTGCAATCAGAGCAACAATGAAACTATTACAAATAAATATTTCGACACAATTCAACAAAACACCTGCTGTTTTTCATAAAGACTATTCTATCATTACTGCTACACTTGTTTTTAGAATAAATTGCTAGCCCCGGTCCCTGATGTAGGCAAGGGCCTCCTCCAAAAATCCCACCCCGATCAATTCCATCCCGGCAGCGGTAGAAGCCTTTGCCAAGTTACCTTTGGGTAACAAGCACCTGGTGAAACCCAAACGCTCTGCTTCTTTAACCAACCGTTCAATGTTGGGTACTGTTCTAATCCGCCCCGCCAAATCTACTTCTCCCAATACCACCATTTTGGAGTCTACCGCCTGATCCCGCAAACTGCTAAACAAGGCTACCGCCAAACCTAAATCAATAGAGGTCTCTTGAATTTCGACTCCCCCCAGAAGCGAAACATAAATATCCTGATTACCTAAAAAAACTCCCGTTCTTTTCTGCAGCACCGCCGTAATCAGGTTCAACCGATCCCGATCTACTCCCACTGCTACTTTTCTGGGAGGACTGCCGTAACTGTTCTCCACTACCAAGGCCTGTAATTCTACCAAAATCGGGAGAGCACCTTCGACACTGGCCACTACCACCGTCCCGGGAATAGCGTCTTCGTGGCGGGCCAGCAAGTATTGAGAAGGATTGTCAATTGGAAACATCCCTTCGGCCAACATCTCATAAAGAGCCAATTCGGCTGTATTTCCAAACCGGTTTTTAAAGGCCCGTAGCATACGAAAACCATGGTTTCGTTCTCCCTCCAAAAACAGGACGCAATCTACCATATGGTCCAGCACCCTGGGCCCGGCAATCTGCCCTTGTTTGGTTACATGAGCCACTAAAAACACCGGCGTATTGCTCTCTTTAGCCATTCTCAAAATATGACCGGTACACTCCCTCACCTGGCTGACACTGCCGGGAGCGGAGCCAATATCTGATTTATAGACGGTTTGAATCGAATCGATAATAGCAAAAACGGGTTTGTTCTCCTCCATGTACTGTGTAATCAAATCCAAGTTGGTTTCGCTTACTACCAGCAAATTGGCATGCAGTGTGTCTATTCGTTCAGCTCTGAGTTTGATTTGCTCCTCTGACTCTTCCCCGGAAACATAAAGAACTGTTCCGTAAGTTCGGGCAATATTATTGGCGATCTGCAACAGCAAAGTGGATTTGCCGATACCCGGCCCTCCGGAGATGAGCACCAAAGAACCGGCCACCAGCCCTCCACCCAACACCCGGTTCAGTTCCCGGTCTCCTGTATCAAAACGGCTCTGAGCACCGGATTCTACCTGAGCAATTGGTTGAGGTCCTTTGCCCCTTCTGACAGGGGCTTGTCCTCCACCGGTTTCCATAATTTCTTCCACCATGGAGTTCCAGGCACCACAAATGCATTGACCCTGCCACTTTAGGGATTCATAGCCGCATTCCTGACAAACAAATCTAGTCTTGATCCTTTTACGATTCATTCCGGTCCTCCTGTGACCAGTTTCTTTTCATTATAACAAATAGACAGCAAAAAAGGTCCGGAAAATACCGAGCCTTGCAGATTGCGACCAGAAGCTAATCGGTGTTAATCGAAGGGCTGAATTGGAGCCAAAATCAAAAGAGCGAAGCTGCTTATTGGTAACTGGCGTAAGGCTGTAATGCTTTGCGGAGCGGGCGTTGGGCCACAGCCGTCGGCAGCTTGCTGCCGGTAACGGCGTAGGCACTCCGCCGTAGCGAAGCAAACATTACAGCCGAAAGCGATCTACCTAAAATTATATTTTGTCAACAGTC
>JAAYOX010000033.1 GCA_012520135.1 Clostridia bacterium | reverse complement strand
TACATCAAATTTCATCGCCAGTCATCCTCTTTTTGCATTTATTGATTGTAAAACTTTATATCATCTCAAACACACAACAGTATTTGGTTCACCTCCATTCTTATAGTATTGCATATTCTAAAGCCATTTGCCTATAAGTATTGTGAGAAATTTTATCGCCGCTATTGCAACCTTATTTGTTAAGTTGGAGGAAAGGGCTGTAAGTGTAAACGGAAAGAATGTTTGTGCTCCGGGAGGAAAATAAAGGAACCATAGCGAAAAGCACACAGGGACACGTTTAATCTATTAAAGGGGTGGGTTACGGGTGTTAAAAAAAGAACTCATTCAAAGAATCAGTTCACTTCAAGAAACTATTAAAAGATGCTCCCTGGATGCCTATATTGTAACTGCAGAAGAAGACATTTGGTATTATACAAATATTACCTACAAACCTGAGGAAAGGCCTTTTTTCATTGTAATAGTTCCCCAGCAAAAGCCCATTCTAATTGTTCCTAAACTGGAAGAAGCTCACGTTCATAAGGCAATTATTGATTGTGAAATCATGTACTACTATGAATACCCATCACCGGCAAAGGAAAACTGGTACGATATATTAAGCGGTTTGTTGGAGAAATACGCCAGAGTTGGAATCGAAAACAATGTAAAAGCGGAAGTATACTTTAAAATTCAAGCAAAAGAACTGGTTTGTTCCGATTTGGTAGCCGTGCAGCGGCAGGTCAAAAGCTCCCTGGAATTGGAGATGATCCGCACCAGTGCCAAGATTTGTGACGAAAGCATGCAAAAGATTTTTGATTCAGTCTATCCAGGGGCTAGCGTAGTTGAGATCTTCGCCATCTCCAAAAGCATTCAGAATAATCTTATCCGAGCCGGAAATTTTGATCCCATCACCACTTCCCTTTTGACAGTAGCTTGGCCTGCTCCTCTAAGCTCTATGCCCCACAGTATTCCGGGTCTAAATGATCGGCTGGGACAAGGCCCTAACCTGGCTATGTGCTATTTCCGGATTAACGGCTATGCGTCTGAATGTGAGAGAACGTTCTTCCTAAAACCACCTTCCGGCGATGAAAAAGAATTGTTCCAACACATGATGAACGCCAGAGAAAGGGCTCTAAGCAAAATCAAAGCAGGGGTTCCTACTGCCGATATTGACGCCGAAGCCAGGGAGTATTTGATCCGAAACGGGTTAAAGGATACCTTGCTACACAGGACAGGGCATGGCATCGGGTTGGGTAATCATGAGGGGCCCTACATAGCCGAAGGTAGTAAAGACATACTTAAGGAAAACATGGTGATCAGTATTGAGCCCGGAATATATATTGAAGGTCTCGGTGGTTTTAGGCACTCCGACACAGTTCTGGTCAAAAAAGATGGGTATGAATTATTAACTGCTGCTCCCCGGAACCTTGAAGATTTGATCATCAATAAACCTAATCGGGGCTCACGGATAAAAGGAAGTATTATCCGCAAATCTCTACGGTTGTAGCGATTGCCGGAATATAAGTTATTTTGTTAAGATGGAGACATCAATCTGCGGCTCATTCTAACTGGAGTGCGTAGTATTGATGTCTATTATTTAATCCCATGGATTAGGAGTGTAATGCATGATTGAGGTGAAAGATATTCTCCCTCTGGAAATCACCGATTTGGCTCATGATGGTTCCGGCATTGGCAGATTTCAAGGACAGGTTGTTTTTATACCGGGAGCATTACCCGGTGAGCAAGTGGAGATAGAGATAACTGAACGGAGAAAAAACTTAGCTCGCGGTAAGCTGCTGTCTGTATTGAAATCCAGCCCCGACCGAGTGAAACCTCTCTGTCCCGCATACTCTGATTG
>JAAYOX010000295.1 GCA_012520135.1 Clostridia bacterium | reverse complement strand
TGGCTCCAATTCAGCCCTCTGATTAACACAGATTGGCTTTCGCGACGGTTCAAGGCTGACCAATGATTGCTTCGGCGGAGCGAGCGGTCATCAGTCAGCCTATACTTGTCGCTGTTTGGAAATACTGTTAGAATAATTGTATTATAGTTGTCCGACAGGAAGGAAGGGACCTATGGGAAGAGATCCGTTGAAGATACTGTTAATAGTCATTATTGCTGCGGGAGTTTTCGTGGCTGTCAATTTAGGGCTGATGCGGATCCATCTGGAGCAGAATAACCAGCAAGTGGAATTGGCGGTGGAATATAGCGAGGTACAGCGGTTAGCCAGGTGGTCAGGGATTTCCCAGGCGGATATGCTCTCCAAGATACAGGAAAAAGGGGCAACCGGCGTTGTCTTCAAGGAAGAAACAGTGGCCCAATTGGAGACGGAAGTGTTGTCGGTTAAATCAGGTGCGGCTATCTTGCTGGAATATGGTTTGGCGGAGGAAGACGTACCAGGGTTAAACCCCAGGGCAGCTTATATAGTGACCTCCCGGGAGGATACATATCAGCGGTTGCTGGATCAGTTGACTTATAAAGTCCATGGCTTGGAGACGATTGAACTGGAAGGTATCTATTTATTAACCTCATTTTTAGGGCCGGGAGAATTAAGGGCTTTGCCGGTGGGCTTTAATGAAGCCGGCATCAGGGGAGCCCGGGAGGCGGGCCTGAATGTTATTCTACAGGTGCAGAATTGGCCTCAGGCCACCCCGGAAGGCGTAGTGGGTGTGGTAGGACAAGCATTGGCAACAGAGGGATTGACTGCTCTTTTGTTTAACGATGGTGTTTTGCCCGGTTATCCCAAATCCTTGGAAGGGTTGCTCCAGGAGCTGAGAAAAACCCCGGTTCCGGTAGGGATCATTGAATTCTTTCCCCAGCAGGGCTTGAATCAGGTGCTGCAGAACCTGGACAAAAGAGGGGTCAGGCTTCACGCCTTGGGAGAACAGGAAATTGCTAAATTAACCCCCCAAAGGGCTATCGACCGGTTTGCTTTGGCAGCTACGGAACGGAACAACCGGATTTTATTAACCCGTTTCTTTTTCCGGCCTGAGGTACAGGATTGGGCCGAGTACAATCTAAATTATCTTCAGGCTTTGAGGGATCGGTTGGAGCAGGAAGGATTGACATTAGGACCTGCCAAGCCTTTCTCGCCCCTGGTCAATTCCCGGATGAACCTGTTTTGGATCGGGCTGGCAGTCATTGCCGGAGGGGTAATCCTGCTGAAAAAATTTTTACCGCCACCCTGGGCTTGGGGATTGGGCTTAATTGGCGCCCTGGGCTGGTTAGGGTTATTAATCCTCAACATGGGAGATATAGGGCGGTTGGTGATGGCCTTGGCGGCGGTAGTGATTTTCCCCAGTTTGTCTCTCATCCATCACCTTAAGGAAGAGGGGGCCGGTGTGGGGGGCAGCATTGGCCTACTGCTCGTGACTTCCCTGTATTCCTTTTTGGGAGCAGTGCTCATGGTGGGCTTGCTGGCTGATGTGAATTTCATGCTGAAGCTGGATCAGTTTCGTGGTGTGAAGTTGGCCCATGTGGTGCCTTTAATGCTGGTAGTGCTGTTCTGTTTGTTGTGGCAGGAAAAAGAACGCTGGTATGTCAAGCTCCGTTCTTTATGGAAAACCAACATTTCCGTCGGCTGGTCTGCTTTGGCGGTGCTGCTGGCGGTGGCTTTGTTAATTTATGTTTCCCGCACCGGTAACGAATCCGCGGCAGTTTCCGGTTTGGAATTGCGGATCAGGACTTTACTGGATCAATTGTTGGTAGTACGTCCTCGTACCAAAGAGTTTTTAGTCGGACATCCGATGCTGATGCTTTTCTTCTATTTAGGCTACCGGCACCGGTATCTCCCGGTATTGATCTTTGGTGCCATTGGACAGGTTTCCTTAGTCAATACTTTTGCCCATGTTCACACTCCTTTGTTGGTCTCATTGCTGAGGGCGGTCAACGGGCTGTGGCTGGGAATAGTTTTGGGTCTGGTACTGATTGCCGGCTATCGTCTAACGGTTAAATTGGGGGAGCGGTTAGAAAATGGTTAATCATATAGTCATCTCCGGCTACTATGGTTTTAACAATGTAGGGGACGAGGCGGTTCTTTACAGTATGTTGAGAACCCTCCGGGCCCAGCAACCTGACCTTAAGATCACGGTTTTGTCGGCGGATCCGGAGAAAACCGCCGCCGCTTACGGGGTTCAGGCGGTAAATAGGTGGAATATCCGGGAAGTCTGGCAAGCCCTCCGCAAATGTCAACTGCTGATTAGCGGCGGGGGCAGTTTATTGCAGGATGTGACCAGTTCCCGGAATGTGCTCTATTATTTAGGAGTGGTGCAATTGGCCAAGCTCCTAGGCAAGAAGGTCTTTTTCTACGCCCAGGGGGTAGGGCCTATTTCCCGGCGTTTAAGCCAGGAAGCGATTGCACGGGTAGTAAATAAAGTAGATTTAATCACCGTCAGGGACGAGGCATCGAAAGCGTTGCTGTTGCAGTTAGGAGTCAGGCAGCCTGAGATCCTGATCAAGGCTGATGCTGTGTTGGGTTTATATGCCAAGGAAATGGACCGGCAGCAGGGATTGAAGTACCTGGAAAAGAACGGGGTACAGCTGGGAGCGGACGGGGCTCCCATTGTGGGCATTTCCGTCCGGAATTGGCATTCCTACCAGGGGTATAAAAAGGCCCTGGCCAAAGTAGGGGATCAGCTGGTGAGGAAAGGATATCAAGTTGTATTTCTGCCTTTTCATTTTCCCGATGATATCGCTCCTTCCCGGGAAATTGCCAATATGATGGAAGAAAAGGCTGTCGTAATCAGGGATCAAATTGGGGTAGTGGAGATGCTGGGCTGCTTAAGTGCCATGCATCTATTAATCGGAATGCGGCTCCATTCCTTGATCATGGCCAGTGTCATGGGAGTACCGGTGATTGGCATCTCTTATGATCCTAAAATAGATGCTTTTATGAAATCCATTGGGCAGCCTTTGGCAGGGCGAGTGGAAACGCTGGATGCCGAGGTGCTGGGGGATGAAGTCCGGGTAATGCTGTTAAAGCGGGAAGAGATTTTGCCTGAGTTAAATGAGGCGGTGGCGGCCCTCCGGGTGGAAGCCCGGGATACAGGCCGCCTGGCATTGGAGCTGTTGAAAGATAATCTATCCAATTGAACTAGGGAAGATGTTTTTGGCGTTGAGACTCAGGCTCTCCCATGTGAATATGGAGGGCATGGCGATGGTTTTTCAAGCGAGCTACTTCAATGTCAAGCTTGTCCAGGGCAGACCTGGTAATGGGCCTGTCCTCTTCCCAACCCCTTAGAATCAGGTACATCTCATCTTGTCTTCCTCTCAGGTGCTCAACTTGTTCCTCCAAATTAGCAATCTTTACCTTCATAGTAGCCATGTCGGCTTTCATGGTGCCCATTTCCGCTTTCATGGTGCCCATTTCCGCTTTCATGGTGTTCATGTCTGCCTTGAGGGTGTCTACGTCTGCCCTCATGGTAGCCATATCAGCTTTCATGGTGCCCATTTCCGCCTTCATGGTGTCCATGTCAGCTTTCATGGTATCCATGTCTGCCTTCATGGCGCTCATGTCTGTTTCCAAATTGCTTATGCGTTTTTCCGTGTTCTGCACAGTTGCAAGAATTTTATGAAGAAGATGTTCCATCCTGTCCACCTCCATGTTATATTCTACCTGATTAGCCCTGTTTTGGCTACCAAAAATTTGTAGAGATTGGTGGAAAATGCGGCCTTGATTCATGGCAGGGAACAATATGGGAGAAGATACCGTCAAATTAAGCAAGTACTTCTTTGAAGGAGGCTGATTATGGAGTTTGCGATGAAATCAAGGTGGAAAAGACTAACGGTGACATTGGCCGCTGCCGGAATAATGGGGTTGACCATGTTGCCTCCGGTGGCAGGGCAAGAGATAGAGATGCTTAATAGCCCGAAGGTGGTGCAGCCCTCCGTACAACTGGAATTGCTACAGGAAACACCGGTGGCCGCCGGTGTGCAGCATTTTACATATCAGGGTACCCTGGCAGACGGGCAGCCTATTATGGTCCAGGTAATCCGGGCAGACCTGGCTCATCCCGAGGTTACCGTTAAACCGGTAGCCGCCGAGGAAGGCATTTACGGGAAACGGGAAAGCGTCCGGTCCATGGGTGCCCGTACCGGGGCGGTAGCTGCTGTAAACGGCGGATTTTACAATACTTCCCCTCCCTATGCCCCGGTAGGGAGTGTAGTCATTGACGGGGAACTGCAGGTGGCTTCCAATATCCTGCGGACCTCTTTGGGCTGGTTAGAAGACGGTTCCGTAAGGTTTGGTTACTTCAATCCTCAAAGCTACCTGGAACTGGAAAACGGGCTTCGATTGCCCGTGGACCGGATCAACCAGGAGCGGGAGGAGGACGGGGAAGAGGGGATCATCCTCTACACTCCCGAGTGGGGAGAACTGGTAGGTTCCGGTGATGAAGGGGAGGCATTAGTTTCCCTTGCTCCCCGGGATGGGGGCAGTTACCAGGTAAGCTATGTAAGTCAGGGTATGGCCGGAATACCGGGGGGTGGCTATGTGGTAAGCTTACCCGGGGCAGACCCGGTCTTAGGACAGTTGACTCCCGGCAGGCCGGTTAAGGTTAGCTTGGGACAGGATCCCTACTGGCCGGGCTTGAAACACTTGATCACCGGAGGACCGTTACTGGTAGAAGAGGGTCGCCCCGTATTTCAATATGCTTTGGAAGGGCTGGCAGGGAGCCTGGCGGCAAGGCATCCCAGAACGGCTATTGGTCTCACGGATCAGGGACAGGTGCTGCTGGTGACGGTAGACGGTCGCCAGCCCGGTGTCAGTGTGGGAGTCACTTTTGAGGAACTGGCTTTTTTGATGAAGGAGCTGGGGGCTGTTGAAGCAATGGGCTTGGACGGAGGCGGCTCTACCACCGCTTGGGTTAACGGGCAGGTGGTGAACCGGGTCAGCGACGGCAGCCAGCGGGTGGTGGCTAACGGGATCATCGTCCGGTCGGGGATTGCTGTTTTCGTTGACGGTAAGAGAATCTATTTCGATGTGGCTCCCCGGTTGGAAGAGGGGAGGACTTTGGTGCCTTTAAGGGCCTTTTTTGAAGGATTGGGGGCCAAGGTAGACTGGCAGGAAGAGACCAGAACTGTAATCGCTGTTAAGGGCGAACAGTCAATCCGGTTGCCGGTGGGTTCCCAGTCGGCGCTGGTCAATGGAGAAGAAGTCCTTCTGGATGTCCCTGCCAAAGTGGAAGACGGAAGGACATTGGTTCCCCTGCGCTTTGTGGGAGAGGCATTAGGGGCGGAAGTCACCTGGGATCCTGCTAAGATTATTACGGTTAATTCCACCGGGGAGGGAAGCCAATGAGAAAAAGAGTTTGGCATGTAGTCATCGGGGCCTTGTTGATATTGGGGCTTGCTCCCTGGCAGGCTTTTGCCGCCCTGTCTCCCAGGGTGACTTGGGAGTATACGGACCAGGGTACTAAAACCTACATCGGTTTTTTGACTCTGACCCCGGAAGGAAGGATCTTAGCCACCCGTAACGGTTTTCAAGATCCGGCAGTGATTGAGATAAACGAGGAAGGGGAGACGGTCTGGGAGTATGGTCCTATCCAGGCTAACAGTGCCATCCCTTTAGCCAACGGTAATATCTTAATTGCGGACAGCGGTGCCCCCGGTTATCCCAACGAACCCAGGATTATGGAGATCAATCACGAGGGACAGCTATTGTGGAGTCATGCTTTCACCGGCCGGGGAAACAGTCCCCGGTTGGCTTTGCCTTTACCCGGCAACAGGTATTTGGTGGTGCTACCGGACCGGGTTGTGGAATTAGACCGGTCAGGAACGGTTCACTGGCAGCATTCGGGTCTTTATTATCCTGTCTGGGCGGAAAGGCTGGCTAACGGCAATACTCTGATTGTGGACCGGGGTTTTTACGGGGGACAGGTGCTGGAAGTAGACAGGAGAGGACAAATCGTGTGGACTTACGGGGATTATGGTTCCCCGGAGGGATCCGGCGATTTATATAGGCCTGTCTGGGCCACCCGCCTGGCAGACGGGAGTACGGTAATTAGTGACCGGGGGAAAGCCCAACTATTGAAAGTTCATAACGGGGAAACAGAAGTTCTGGAAGAGTGGAAGGAAGTACTGGCGGCCCTGCCGGTAGCCGACCGGTGGGTGGCTTTGCCTGATCTGTCCACTAAACAGGTTTATTTGAGCCTCACCTTAACCGGCGGCCGTTCCGTAATCTGGCAAGCGGAGCCGTCCATAAAAACCTTTCTTGGGGAAGAGCCTTATAAATTTGGGACTCCGGTTATCCTCATGGAGGGGGTTCTTTACGGAGGTGCCAGGGAATTATTGAACCTGGTAGGGGCGGAAGTGGCCTGGCAGGGCGAAACGAAAGAGCTGGAAATTTTCTACGAAGGGGAAAAATCCGTAGTTACTGTAGATTCTACCCGGGGTATCGTCGGGGGACGACCGGTGAACCTGGCTCCTCCGAAAATTCACGGGGGGACTACCCTGCTGCCTTTAGAGTTTGTCAGAGACTATTTCGGACTGGACTACAGTTGGGATGAAGAAAGGCGAATCTTGCGTCTTGAACCATAAAAGCATTATAATTGCTGCAGAGTGATTCTTACAAAGAAGGTCTTAATTTATGCTTCGTGCTACGGTAGTTGTACTGCTTTTGAATATGTTAAGCCGCTTGCTGGGGTTGGTGCGGGACGCGGTGATTGTCTGGCAGTTCGGGGCCGGCAGCGTCACCGATGCTTACATGGTGGCCTACCAACTGCCCTATGCCCTGCAAGCGGTATTGGGTATGTCTTTTGTCACGGTGATTGTACCTGTTTTGACGGGCTATCTGGTCCGGGGGGAGCAGGAGGAAGGGTCCCTGGTGGCTTCTTCGGTGATTAACGGTACGGGGCTGGTCTTGACCTTAATCACTTTAGTAGGGTTAGCGGTTGCTCCCGGTTTAGTGAGGGTAATGGCCCCGGGCTTTGGCCCCGGGGAACTGGAATTAACCACCCGGCTCACCAGGATCATGTTTCCCTCGATTATCTTTATGGGGCTGGGTCTGATGCTGACGGGAGTTTTGAATACCCATAAGCGATTTGCCCTGCCGGCCTTTGCACCGGCTTTAGTAAATATTGTAGTGATCCTGGCGGTGGTTCTCTTCGGTGCCCGGTACGGGGTGCAGGGATTGGCGGTGGGAACTTTAACCGGCTTTGTGGGGTTTTTGTTGATCCAACTGCCGGGTTTGCGGAAGCTGGATTTAAGGTTAAAATGGGTGCTGGATTCCCGGCACCCTCAGGTGAAGGCGGCTGTCTGGGCCATCTTACCGGTTACTTTTGCCACGGGGGTCAATCAAATTGCCCTGGCTATGAACCGTTTTTTTGCCTCGGGATTGGCGCCGGGTACCATTACCGCCCTAGACTATGCCAACCGGGTGATGAATTTGCCTTTGGGGGTGTTTGCGGCGGCGGTGGCCACCGCTGCTTTTCCCGCCATGGCGGAAAAGGCGGCGGCTAAAGACTGGGCCGGTTTTGGGGAGAATTTCAACAGCAGCCTCCGGTTGGCCAGCCTCACTATTTTACCGGCGACGGTAGGATTAATCGTCTTGAGGGAACCGGTGGTCCGGCTTTTATTTGAAAGAGGTAATTTTGGAGCCGGGGCCACTGAGATGACGGCAGGAGCATTGCTGTATTTTGCCCTGGGTTTGTGGTTCCTGTCGGCCATTTACTTGTTAACCAGGGCTTATTATTCCCTAGGAGATTTAAAAACACCGGCTCTGGTAGGAGCAGTGGCCGTCGCCGGCAATGCTGTTTTCAGCCTGGCTTTGCTGCCAATTTTAGGTCATAACGGGCTGCCTTTGGCCAATACATTGGCGGCAGGGGTCAACGCGGGACTGCTGTTTTACCTTTTGCGACGGCGGATTCCTCATTGGCGGTACCGGAGTTTAGGGATGCCTTTAGGTAAGATGCTGGGAGCTTCGCTGGTGATGGGAGCGGTAGTTTACCTGGGTCTCAGGTTGCTTGGCGGTAGCCATTCCTTTATAATGGAGAGCGTGGTTGTGCTGGCTTTAGTGGCCTTGGGAGCAGGAGTCTACGGGTTAGCGGTGATTTTATTTAAATTGGAAGAAGGAAAAAAGTTACTGCGGCTACGGAAGGAAACCTAAATAATTTGGCGAATTAAAAAGGATTAAGTAAATTAATTACAGGAGGCGGGCGATGTTAGATAGCCGGGAGATTCAAAAGATTATCCCCCATCGCTATCCATTTCTGTTGGTAGATCGCATCGTAGATTTGGAAGAAGGCAAGAAAGCGGTTGGGATTAAAAATGTGACTATTAATGAGCCCTTTTTCACGGGCCACTTTCCTGAATATCCGGTGATGCCGGGAGTGCTGATTATTGAGGCATTGGCTCAGGTGGGGGGGGTAGCTTTGCTGAAAATGCCTCAGTTTCAAGGTAAAATCGGTTTCTTGGCCGGTCTGGAAAAGGTCCGTTTTCGCCGTCAGGTTGTTCCCGGTGACACTTTACGGTTGGAAGTGGAACTGGTGAAACTTAGGGGGCCTATCGGCAAAGGTGTAGGACGAGCCTTTGTGGGTGACGAATTGGCGGCAGAGGCGGAACTCATGTTTGCAGTGGAAAAGTAGGTTGTTAAGCAGTCTGATGGGAGAAGGAGAATTATTGGAGGCGGTGCCCTTGATGTGGCAATTAATAGGACCGATGTTGGCAGCCCTGGTGTCGGCGTTGTTGCTGACCCCTGTGATTAAGAAGCTGGCTATTCGTTGGGGTGCCATCGATGAACCGAATGAACGTAAAGTACACCGGCAGGTGATGCCCCGGATGGGAGGAGTGGCAATCTATTTGTCCTTCATGCTGGTGGTTTTGGTTACCCAGCCTTTGACCCGACCGGTTATGGGTCTGCTGGTAGGTGGTAGTTGGATTATTCTTTTGGGTATACTGGATGATGTAAAAGGCCTGTCCCCCAAAGTGAAGCTGTTGGGACAGATCATAGGGGCAGGGATTCTGGTGGCCTTCGGGTATAAGGTGGAGTTCATCACCAATCCCTTCAGCGAAGGGATGCTGGTATTAGGCAAGCTTGCTGTTCCTTTAACTATTTTGTGGATTATCGGGGTTACCAATGCGATTAATTTAATCGACGGCTTGGACGGTCTGGCGGCCGGCACTTCCGGGATTGCCGCCTTGACCATGGCTGCGGTGGTAGTTTCCGAGTATTTTCTCCATGGAGATGCGGTCCGCGGTTCCATGATGGTTATTCCCCTGGCTTTGATTCTGACGGGGAGTATTTTAGGATTTTTGCGGTATAACTTTAATCCCGCCCAGATTTTTATGGGGGACAGCGGCTCCATGTTTTTAGGTTTTACCTTATCGGCCATGGCTATTGCCGGCCTGGCTAAGGGAGCCACCATTATTTCCGTATTTATTCCCTTTGTGATCCTGGGTATTCCTATTTGTGATACCCTATTTGCCATCGTACGACGCTTTTTGAACCAACGGCCTATTTTTCAGGCGGATAAACACCACCTGCACCATTGTTTGCTGGAAAGGGGACTGTCCCATAAGCAAACGGTGCTGATTATTTACGCTATTAATGGTATGTTGGGGCTCAGTGCCGTACTGCTCACCAGATTGAATAATGACCAGGCCATGATGCTCATTGCCGGGTTGGCTTTTGTGGTGTTGTTGGGGGCGAACCGGTTAGGTGTTACCGGAGCCCGGGGTTCCGTGGTAAGGAAGCTTCAGGACCGGCATACTACCTTGCACCGGTAGCAGTGCGAAGGATTAATTGACAGAAGAGGTGGCAGGCTATGCACTTGAATAAACCTGTAGTAATAGGGATCATGCTGGTAAGTATTGCTGTTGCCGGATTTGCGGCAGGTAGCTTTGCCGGTGCTTATATGTTGGGAGAGCCGGGATCTGAATTCGACCCTTTAGTGGCGGAGAGTTATTTAAAGGAAGCCGTGGAGGAGGCCACCGCTGAACTTAAGGAGGAAATTGTGGCTCTCCAGGTGGAAATAGAGATCTTACGCAATAAATTAGACGGGCTGGAGTCGAGGGTTACCGGTTCAACCGGTACGGCAAGCCGGTCCCAAAGCAGTAGCAGTAATAGCGGCTCCAAGAGTACCCAGCAGTCCGGCACCTCTAAGCCGGCTCCGGCAGCAAATGAAACCCCGTCCCAGCCGGGAATGCCCGCTGAACCGGGAATAACCGGGGTGGTTAACACTGCCTCGGGGGCCAATCTCCGGACCGGTCCGGGTACCGATTTTGACCGGGTATCTACCGTAGCTCATAATATCCGGGTGGAGATTACCGGTAACATGGATGGTTGGTATGAGGTGAAACTGGCCGACGGCACCAAAGGATGGATCTACGGCCCACTTATTGACTTAGATTAGCATAAACCCCTGAGTGAGGGGTTTTTTTGTAATTAGAAGGAGTGAGGAATGGAATGAAAGCCCATTTGATTTGCAGCGGCACTGAATTGCTGTTAGGCCAGACGGTGAATACCAACGCTACTTATTTGGCACAAGAACTGGCCAAACTGGGAATCGATCTATATACAGTGGTAACGGTGGGAGATAATCTGCAGCGGTTCAGTGAGGCTATCCGCCGGGGAGGTGAGGAGGCTGAC
>JAAYOX010000294.1 GCA_012520135.1 Clostridia bacterium | reverse complement strand
TCCATGGGAACTGGATCTAATAAAACAAACCTTCGGCACTTTGCGGGAGGATGGAACCCGGCAATATAGGACGGTTTATGTCGAAATTCCGAAAAAATCAGGAAAAAGTGAAGCCTCGGCGGCTTTAGCCCTGTATATGCTCCTGGCCGATGGTGAACCCAACGCCGAGGTCTATGTAGCCGCTTGCGACCGGCAGCAGGCCAGCATCATTTTCAATACCAGTGTTAATTTCGTGGAGGGTAATCAGACCCTTTCGAGGGTGACTAAAATCATCATGTCCACTAAAAGGATTGTCTACCCTAGAACTGGCAGTTTTTATCAGGTGTTAAGTTCCGATGTAAAATCCAAGTCAGGACTTAACCCATCTTGCGTTATCCTTGATGAAATCTGGACTTACCCTAACCCTGACCTGGCCAAGATGCTAACCACTGGTTCCGGTGATGCCAGGGAAGAGCCCCTGTTTATCTATTTAACCACGGCGGGTAACAAGCTGCAGGGCTATGGTTGGGAGATGCATTGCAAGGCCAAGGATATTTTAGCCGGAAGAAGAATTGACCCTACCTTCCTGCCCATCATTTATGGTCTGGAGGAAGATGACGATTGGGAGGATGAAAGTAATTGGTATAAAGCCAACCCAAGCCTGGGCCACACCATTCAAATAGAGCGGGTCAGAGAACATTTCTTGCAAGCCAAGCAAGACCCGGCGGAGGAAGCGTTGTTCAAACAGCTGCGACTAAATATGTGGCTGAAACAACAGATCAAGTGGATGCCTATGGACACTTGGGAAAAATGCGCTTACCCGGTAGACCCGGATATGCTCAAAGGTAGGGTTTGTTTCGGCGGGCTAGATTTATCCAGTTCCACCGACATCACCGCCTTTGTGTTGGTGTTTCCACCGGTGGATGGGGACGACAAGTATTATGTTCTTCCCTACTTTTGGCTACCGGAGGAAACCTTAGACCTTAGAGTGCGCCGGGATCATGTACCCTACGATATTTGGCAAAACCAGGGATACCTTTTAACCACCGAGGGTAATGTCATCCACTACGGCTTTATTGAAAAATTTATCGAAGAGCTGGGCCAGGATTACAACATCCAGGAGATTGCCTTTGACCGCTGGGGTGCTGTGCAGATGGTGCAGAACTTAGAGGGTGCCGGATTTATCGTGGTTCCCTTCGGCCAGGGCTTTAAAGATATGTCCCCACCCACCAAAGAACTGATGAAACTGACCCTGGAGAAAAGAATCGCTCATGGCGGCCACCCGGTTTTATCTTGGATGATGGATAACATTCACATTCGCACCGACCCTGCTGGTAACATCAAGCCTGATAAGGCAAAGTCAACAGAGAAGATTGACGGTGCGGTGGCTATGATTATGGCGCTAGACCGGTGTATCAGAAATGAAGGGGTGAGCAAAGATAAATCTGTGTATGATGAGCGGGGACTAGTGGTGTTTTAAGTCTGCGAATATATTGCATATCGCAATACAAAATGGTAAAATATAAATACCAAGAAGGAGGCGATATGTATGTCGAAAACTACAAGTATTTTTGCTCGTGTTGAGCCGGAAATAAAAGAACAAGCAGAAATGGTGTTAAATAAACTTGGCATACCTATGTCAAATGCTATTAATATTTTTTTAAGACAGGTTGTTTTGCAAAACGGGCTACCATTTGAAGTTAAAATTACACATAATAGACCTCTTGCAATTGAGGATTTAACACCTGAAGAGTTTAACAATGAAATTGAAAAAGGGTTTAACGACTTGAGGGCAGGCAGAGTTGTATCTGCGGATAAGGTAGCCGAGCGTATCAATAGGGAATATGGGCATGAGTTATAAAATTATTTATACCGAAGAATCAGAGCAGGATCTTGTAAATGTTTACAGGTATATTGCAATGAATTTATTAGTGCCAGAAACTGCGAAAAGCAAATTGATAGAATCATGAATGCAATTAAAGGCCTGGATGAATTGCCCTTGCGGCATAAACTCTACCAAGACGAACCATGGCACAGTAAGGGTTTGAGAGTTCTTCCAGTGGATAGCTATCTTGTATTTTATATAGTAATTGAAGAAGAAAAGACGGTTGCAATAGTAAGAATAATGTATGGTGGACGTAATATAGAATTGCAATTGTCAAACACAAAAATTGTTGATTAAATATTAAAATCCATAATGGCATCTCAATTGAGGTGCTTTTTTTATGCCCAATTTTAAGGAGGTGTGGTCCCCTACATGAAAATACCGATCCTGTCCAGCTTGTTTAAGTCCAGAGCCAGTCCTAAGAACACCTTCTGGCAAAACGTCTATACCTTCTTCTTTGGCCCTACGCCCAGCGGCAAAACCGTCAATGAGCGCACGGCTATGACCATTTTTGCAGTTTACGCGTGTGTGCGGGTATTGGCAGAAACTATTGCCTCCCTGCCCCTCCATGTTTACCGGCGCACTGGGCAAGGGAAGGAAGGAAGCGGCATTGGTAGAATATTTGATGAAGTACGGGTTTAAGCGGGAGGTTGAGGCACTTTTGAAAAATCTGTAAAAATATTTCTTCCGGGGGATTGTTTTTATGGTATAATATTTAGTTACCAGATATAATAAAGATAGGTGGTGATGGAGTGAAGGTTCAGAACCCACACGATAAATTCTTCAAAAAGACCTTTGGCGATGTGGCCGTGGCCGGGGATTTCTTAGATAATTATTTACCTCAAAGCATCGTGGATATAATAGACATGGATACATTGGAGCCACAGAAAGATAGCTTCATCAATAAGGAGCTACAGGAAAGTTTTTCAGATCTCCTTTATAAGGCCAACATTAATAATCGGGAAGGCTACCTTTATTTTCTATTTGAACATAAAAGCTATCCCAGCCGGGATGTTGCTTTTCAGCTCTTAAAATATATGGTGGAAATTTGGAACGCTAAGGTTGAAAATACCACTCAACTGCCGGTAATCATTCCACTGGTAATATACCACGGCAGGGATGGCTGGAACATAAAACCTACTTTAGGGGAAATAATCTTAGGGTATGAAGAGCTACCTACGGACGTTCAGACGCTCATCCCGGATTACAAATATTTGCTTTATGATCTATCAAGATACACTGATGAGCAAATAAAAGGTGCAGTAATAAATAAAATCGTAATGACTATGATGCGGGATATGCCAAGGGAGGATATTATCCAGATCCTAAAGTTTGTTTTAAAGGCGGCAATTATTTTGCTGGAACTTGAAGACAAACAGACAGGGATGGAATATCTTGAAACTCTAGTCAGATATCTGCTCAGCGCTAGGTCTGACCTAACCAAGGGTCACTTCAACGAATTGGTTAAGAAAATCGAAACCATTTATCCGGAAGGGAGTGAAAGGATAATGACTTTAGCTGAAATGTTTAGGGAAGAAGGCATGGAGCGGGGCATCATAAAGGGCATGGAGCAAGGCATAGAAAAAGGGGAAACAAAAGCCCTTGTGAGAACGGCGATAAAGTTACTTACTAGAAAATTCGGTTCCGTACCGGAAGATATAAAGCAGGGCATATCAAAACTAGATGCCTCGACACTGGACGTAATTCTTGATCGGGTTTTGGATTACGAAAGTCTGGAAGATGTAAAAAGATACCTCCAGTAACAAAAATCTAAGAAAACCTTTATGAATAATAAGCTTATTTTTCCTAACCCTATGGATAGTGCTGCTAATCATATCCACTGGAACTACAATTCGAAGTTAAGAAGCCCCCAAGAGTGCAGATGATATTCAGGCTGTCTGCCGGAATACTGCCCCGTCAATGATCGCAAGGCAATGATAGAATGGGACAATCCCAAACTTACTATTAAAGAACAAGCCAGGTTGCTCAGCGTAAACCGTACAGGGCTGTATCGTCAAAATAAGGAGCCATCGGAACTGGAAATTAAAATTAAGCACTTAATTGATAAAATCCATACGGACAAGCCATTTAAAGGATCGAGGCGCATCAGGGATGATATCAATGATTTGAAACTGGGCTCCAAATCAAAGGAATGGGTTGGTATTTGGATTTTCCTCTACTTCCCTGAAAACAGGCTTTGCATTATCTTCATATGCTTGGAACAAATCATTCACACGCTTCTGTGATTTCCTGACTAACTCTCGATTGTTCTCTACTATATTCCCGAAAAATCTTGAAGCTTCTGAAATTGCAATAACCTCCGCGATTTTTTCATTCTTGCTGCAATCATATGCTTGCTCAACTATTGGTACAAGTCTATTAAGTAAGGCCGTATCAGCATTCTGATTTATTATTTCTCTTATTTCATCCGTGGTATGGATACACTTACAGTGAAATTTTTTCTATAATTGCCTGCTGCTTGCATGCCTGCTATAATTTAGTTACCGCTTTCGCTTTCTGTTTATGTTCAAGGTTGTCACTCTCAGTTTCTGTTTGCGTTTGCGTTCACGTTCAAGTTTCCACGGGGGAATCTATATTTTCAGGGAAGGGGAAATATTTATGCAGGATCAAGGTTTGGGGCATTCTCCAGCCGGAAAGCAGCAAACTAATTACAGTCAAGCTCAAACCGGCAGAAAAACACGGGAAAACAGGCAAAAAACAGCCCTGTTTTTTGTTCTGGTTATTCTCTTATGGGTAGGGCTGGTGGGGGCAGGCTACTTTGCCGTGCGGAAACATCTGCAAAAATCGGAGCAGTATTTTGCCGGGCAGATGGACGAGCTAAAGGCGGAAAACCAGCGCATTACCGAAGACATCGTGGGGGCCATGCAGTTATTTGAGCAGGAGCTCGCCGGCTCCCAGGAGGAGATGCAGCAGATTCGCCGGGAGATGGACATGATTCAGGAAGAAATGGAGCTGACGGGCGAATCGATCACCGGCACAGACGCCACGCGCCAGAGTTTGGCCGAGCGCATCACCGAATTGGACCAACAATTGGCTGGTTTACAAGAACAATTAAGGAAATTGGAGGCCGCCGTCCGTGCGTTATAAGCTGCAGATATTTTTCATTCTTTTGCTGGCACCTTTTTTAGGGATGGGGCTCGCCTGCGCCCAATGGCCGCCTTTTTCCTTAGATGAAATGGAAACCCTGGCGCTGCAGGAAGAAATATGGCAGGCAGAAGCCGACCGGATCTCCGGCCAACTGCTCCATTTAAAAGAATCAATCGGGGAAACCCGCACCGCCACCGAAAATTCATACCAGTTGATCAGCATGATCCGCAAAGATGCACACCAGGAACTGCTGGCATATGAACAACAGCATGCCCGCTTACAGGATCTGGTAGAGGCTTCCGTGGAACAGAAACGTGCTTCCGGCGATATGATTGAACTCGTCCTGGCCAATATGCTCGGAGATCCCATCGGACAGACTTTTGGTAAAAATGCCACCATCAAAGTCTACTCCCTCGAAGAGGCGGGCTACCGGGGATATATGGCCAAGGTGAAGCTGCATAATCTGAAGGCTTTAAGAATGGTTTTGGCCGGAGACAAGGTCAAGAGCAAAGGGGAAACAACCAGTGCTGCCGCCAGGCGCACCGGGGCGGTCCTGGCGATTAATGCCGGGGGGTTTTTTGCCCACGAAGGGAATCTGGTTCCCCTGGGCGCCACGGTGATCGACGGCGAGATAGTAGACTTTTCCAACATTACGGATCTGAGTTTCGTCGGCTTTAACCGCAGCGGGCAGCTTGTCGGCGGGCGGATAGAAACCAAGGAACAGATTATGGCCATGGACGTTTTGCACGGGGCCAGCTTTTTGCCCACACTGCTGCAGGGCGGAAAAAAGCAGACCATCCCGCCGGCATGGGCCAACACCAGGCATCCCCGCACCCTGATCGGCCACTTTGAAAACGATGACCTTCTTTTTATTGTCATTGATGGGCGCAGGAAAGGTTGGAGCACCGGCGTGACCCTGGAAGAAGCGCAGGAAAAACTATTGGAGTTCAAAGTCCGTGATGCTTACAACCTGGATGGCGGTGGTTCCAGTACTTTTTACTATGATGGCAAAGTCCTGAATCGTCCTTCCGACGGTGCCGAAAGGCGGGTCGTGACCAACATAGTTGTTCTGCCCTGAGCTTTTTGTAAAGGATGCATGCTTGCAAGTATTTTTTCAACCAATGTAGCTTTTACATCTATTGGTAGAGAATCAATCATTGTGAGCAGATCATCGTTTTTTTTGGGGGGGGGTGACAGGGGACGGTCCCCTGTCACCCCCTAATACGAAAAAATATTTTGAACTAAAAAGGAACCACCCGCGGCGTACTGCAGCGCGCCGGGCAGCCCCGAAACCCTGAAGGAATCGATAGATTTATTTTGTATAATTGCCCGGGCCCGAGGCATATTTTGTCGCATTTAGTCGAAAAGATAAGGGAGTATTCTTTGTGAATTCGGCAGGAAAATAATGATTTGTAAGAGAAGATAATACAAAGTATACATATATAGGAAAGGTGTGGTTAAATAGTGTATAAAAACAGAAAGTTAGCCTGGCTGGTTGTGTTGGCTATGGTGTTTTCAATTGTGGCCCCGCTGGGCGTTGGCACAGCAGCTGCCGAGGATACACAGTACGATATGAGTGACCTGGTTGCTGAGCTGCAGGAGGTATATCCGTACGTAGATGAAATTGATAAGGATGATATTCGGGCTGCGCGCACAAAGTTGCAGAACTTGAGTGATAGCGAATGGACTAGTGTGTTGGATCCTCTCGTAACTCCCTTACCTGATGAGGTAAAAAATAAACTTGGGGATGATGGCAAAAGTGCACAGGAAACTTTAAAACAAGTCGCCCTTGATGCCGCCAATATCTATTATGAAGATGATGCTGCGGTGCTGGAAGGGCGCTTGAATGAATTTAAGAATAAACATCTTTCAACCTTTGAGGCACTTATTGGTAAAGATTTTACCATGAACGATTTGGCGGAATTTCTTATTGCTGCCAGAAGCAAGCTGAGGAGTGCGGCAGCTAGTGAATACGAAACCATTTACGATCTTATTGTAGAAGGTTCGAATAAAGCTATGGTCGAGACCATGCCTGAATTAGTGAAAAAGGCCGTACAAATGGCTATTGATGATAACGAAAATAATTTTAGTGACTTCAGTGGTAAACTCACTGATATCGGCTGGAGTACAGGCCTTCTGGTTGAACAGCACAATGTTCTGGTTAAAGCAATCGGCGCTCCCGAATCCGAAGATGAGCTTAGTCTTGGCCAAAAGGCTGAGCTGGCGCTGGCCAAGGCATGGGTGCGCTCCGAGGCTGTGGTGGAAGGTGGAAAAAAACTTACACGTGCCGCTACCAATACATTATATGAGGACACTATTAACGTTGGCGACGAAGTTACTTATACCCTTTCGATCATTGGCCGCAAAGCAACAGGCCTGGTCGGTTTTCAGCCGAACCCAGATAGTCCTATTATTCGGGCTGAGAGTGATAAGGGCACATTAAAAGTAACCGGATTAAAGGAAGGAACCGAACAACTGATCTTCTACCGTGATGGAGAAGACTGCAATGCAGAAAACGACTGGATCGCCAAAGTAAACATCACTGTTCAAAAGAAAACCTCCTCCGGCGGTGGCGGTGG
>JAAYOX010000293.1 GCA_012520135.1 Clostridia bacterium | reverse complement strand
GGTTCCGGCCTGCACTTGGGCGGTATTTCCAAATGAAGGGCCTTTCCCTGCTACCTTACAAAATACAATGGCAAGAACCTATTCGGAATGGCTGCCCTCTTCTGATTATGAAGTAATCGATGCCCCGAGTTTTTCCTTTACTAAGATGGATGAGCATAAAAAAGATTACGCTTATAGCGAAATTTGGCTTCCTGTCAGGAAAAAATAATAAGTTATACTTCCTTACTTGAAGGATGTTCCAAGATTATTAATAGACAATATGTTCTTGTAAAGCTAATGCGTCGTCGAAAACCGAAACCTGACCGCGGACTATGGGTTTAAGCCGGTTAACCACATCCAATAGCATGGAAAGTATTCAACTAAAAGACCTGTTAATATTGGTATCAATATCAACAGGTCTTTGCTGTTCCCTGGTTTTTTAGAGCTATTAACTTTAGCTATTTTAAAAACTCTAAATTCGTAGTGATAACTTCCGGAGCACGTCTAAAGAGGAATTCGCCATTACGCACAGAATCCAAAACACCTACACGGCGTAGCACTGCATCCACGGGATTATCGGCATTTAGGGTAATGAAACTGGCCGGTTTTCCTTCCTCTATACCATATTGATCGGAAATATTTAATGTTTTGGCACCGTTAACGGTAATCAGGTCAAGAGCATTCTCAAAATCATCGAATGACATGGTCTGTGCAATATGAATACCATGATCCAGAACGATCATTAAATTTCCGCTGCCTGCGGGATACCATGGGTCTTCAATACTGTCTTGTCCAAAGCAAATATTCATACCTGCCTCGATTATTTCTTTGACACGGGTTAAACCACGGCGTTTGGGATAAGTGTCAAATCTTCCTTGCAAGTAAATATTTTCCGTTGGGCAGGAAATGAAGTTGATTTTAGACAAACCTAAGACTTTCATTAGTTTAAATGCATAGGCATTGTTGTAGGAGCCAAAGGCACAGGTATGGGAAGCGGCGGTTTTTTCTCCGATACCTTCCATATAGGTCAGTGTGGCAAGCAACTCAAGGAAGCGGGATTGCTCATCATCTGTTTCATCGCAATGAACGTCAATCATCTTGTCGTGTTTCAAAGCCAGTTCCACAGTTTTGTGTACACTCTTTTCTCCAAACTCCCGGGCAAATTCGTAATGAGGAATTCCACCCACACAGTCGGCACCCATTTTAAGGCCTTCCTCAACCAATTCATCTCCGCCTTTATAGGCATACATTCCTTCCTGTGGGAAAGATACTATTTGGATGGTAACATAGTCTTTTAATTCTTCCCGTAATTCCAGTAATGCTTTAAGGCCGGTAATCTTTGGATCAGTAACGTCTGCATGAGTGCGAATAAATTGAACCCCTTGCAACACTTCCTGCTTTATGGCTTTTTTGGCCCGTTCCTTTACTTCTTCAACGGTTATATCGCCTTTTGTTTCACTCCAACGCTGGATGCCCTCAAACAAAGTTCCGGTGTCATTTCTGGCACCTTCTTTGCGGGCAGTGTAGACATAATCCAAATGAAGGTGAGCATCTACATAGGGAGGAACAGCTAACTTGCCGCCCAAATCAACGGTGTCATCACATTTTACTTGCAGATATGGCCCAATTTCTTTAAAAACGCCATTTTCTACATATAGATCTACCGGCTGGCTACATCCTTTTAAGCGCACATTTTTAAACAGCTTTTTCATCCTCTAAACCTCCCGGTGAACATCTTTTTAACACAATTTATTATGACCAAGGGATACAAAAATATTTGCGCATTGTTTTTTTAACTATGTAGATAATATTTAGCGACAAGCAGGATCAAGCATACCGTTAACTGGGAGGAACAGACAAATCATGAAACAAGATGAGTACAAATTTCCGTGGTTTATTTTACTAATAATGTCAAGTGTTACTTTTTTGGGTATATTATCAGAACTGGTGCCATCGGGGATTTTGCCCCAAATGAGTGAGGGACTGGGGGTATCCTATGCGGCCATCGGTTTGCTGGTAAGTGTTTATGCCATTGCTTCGGCAGTGGGAACTATTCCTTTAATCACCTGGACTATTGAAATGAACAGGAAAACGCTGTTACTGATCTTAATGCTTACCTTTGGGTTTTCCAATTTAATCATAGCTATCACCTCATCCTATTACGTGTCAGCTGTTGCCAGGCTGGCCGGTGGTGTGGCTGCCGGGGTTTTGTGGCCAATGGTTTCGGCTTACGCGATGCGGCTGGTTTCTTCTAATTTGCACGGAAGGGCCATTGCCGTAACCATGTCCGGCAGTACTTTTGGACTGGGTATTGGCCTGCCCATAATGACCGCCATCGGTACTGCTTTTGGGTGGAGGGCGGTATTTTGGGTCCTTTCTGCGGTTATATTTGCAATTACGTTATAGGCTATCTGTATTTACCGTCGGTGGCCGGCGAAAAACGAACCCAATCCAATTCCCCATTTTTCATTATCCGCAATCCGGCCGTGGTTGTTTGTTTAATTCTCACTCTTTTTACAATTATGGCACATTATGGATTGTACACCTATATAGCACCGTTGGTTAATCATTTTAATTTTTATGGCGGGATCAGATTGGCATCCACTTTGTTCGGTATCGGTACTATCATATCCGTAGTAATTGCTGCTAAAGTTGTAGATACTCACCTGGATTCTCTGATCATTTTCATGTTGACTTTAGCTTTCGGCACCATGATTTTATTTATATTCTTTAAAGGAACCATGTTTATTTCTCATCTTGCCTTTTTATTGTGGGGAGTATCCTTCGGGGCACTTGTTACCATCTTCCAGGCAGCGGTCACCAAACAAGTAGATACCGGAAAAGACGTGGCCACCTCTTTACAGTCCAGCACATTTAATTTTGGTATTGTGTT